>CAZDSE010000007.1:15575-17556 GCA_964507905.1 uncultured bacterium
TTACATTTCACATGCGAAGCGAAAGCGATGCATTGGTCGAAGCCGTTCAAGAAGTGTTAACCGTGGCCAAAAAAACCAAGATTCCTGTTCAGATTTCGCATATTAAAACGTCGGGGCAGAGAAATTGGTCCAAGATCGACAAAGTTTTTAAACTCATTGAAGACGCTCAAGAAGAGGGACTGGATGTGGAGTGTGATCGTTATCCCTATGTGGCGTCTCAAACAGGGCTCATGCAGGTACTTCCGGATTGGACATTTGAGGGAGGAGCCAAAGGATTGGGTGAGACATTAAAAGATCCAAAAAAAAGAGAAAAAATTAAAAAAGAAGTATTGTCCGTTCATCCCCCCTCTGAAGATTATTTGAATAAAGTGTTAATTATGGAAGTGATGAACGAAAAAAATAAGATGTTTGAGGGGCTCACCGTCCAAAAGGCGGCAGAAAAAGCGGGAAAGGAAGTTTTTGAATTTTTATTTAATCTTTTGATCGAAGAAGAAGCGGCCATTTCAGATATATATTTTACGTTCACTGAAGAAAATTTAAAGCGCTTTTTCACAAAAGACTATATATTTATTGCTTCGGACGAAGGATGTCGATCAATTACAGGTCCCTTGGCCAAGGGGAAGCCCCATCCCAGAATTTTTGGAACATTTCCCAGAGTCATTCGAAAATATGTGAAGGAAGAAAAAACACTGGATCTCTCAAAAGCCATTATGAAAATGACTTGGCAACCGGCCAAGCGATTTGGCTTGGATCATCGCGGAAAAATTGAGGAGGGGTATTTTGCGGATTTGGTGGTTTTTGATTACAACAAAATCAAAGATACTTCTGATTTCTTAGACCCTTTTCATTACGCCGAAGGGATTGAGTATGTCTTGGTGAATGGGGAGATGGCCATTGATCGTGGAAAGCAAACCTTACTTAGAGCGGGCAGAGTGTTAAAAGGTACCAGGTACCATGCCTAAAACTTATGCTAGAGTCACTTCCCCGGACAGTTGCTTTGCCAGCAGTTGATGGGCTTCGCAGCCGACTACTTCTTTAACTTTTGTCACGTCAACAGGTTCGAAGGGTACAAAATAGCGATTTCTGACTTTGGTAATGCGCTCTGAGCTTTCTTCAATACGCAATAGGGGAAGTTTCAAATCCAACACGCGTCGCAAAACACTTTCAATGGCAGGGATTTGTTTTTCCAGGGTTTTGCAAATTAGAATAATATCCGCTCCAGCATCAATGGCTTTGTTGGTGGCATCTTCAATGGCATAGTGATCAGATATGGATTTCATTTCCAAATCATCGGTAATGATGACTCGGCCAAATCGGAGCTGGGTTCGTAAAAATTGCATCGTGACCTTAGACAATGTGGCAGGGAATTTATCGTCGATATTGGGATTTAAAATATGGGCGGTCATCACACTTTCGACACCATTTTTAATGACTCGTTCAAAGGGGAGCCACTCAGTGGACTTTAATCGTTCAATCGTATGAGTGACTTTGGGCAACGCTTCATGTGAATCGACTGTTGTATCTCCGTGACCTGGGAAATGCTTTGCACAAGCCACAACACCCCCGCGCTGAAGTCCTCGAATAAATCCAGATGCAATTTTGGCCACCAGTTCTGGATCCGAACTATAGGCCCTGTCTCCGATGATCGGATTTTCGGGATTTGTATTTATATCCACAACTGGGGCCAGATTATAATTAATGCCCACGGCTCGGAGTTCTTGCGCCATGGCAAAGCCCACATCAAAACAAAGCTTCGGAGAATCTAATTTGGTCAATAATTCTGGTTTTCCAAAGTCTGTAAATGGGGCATGCAGTCGCTTCACTCTTCCCCCTTCTTGATCGACTGCGATAAAAAGAGGGGTCTTTGGACTCAGCGATTGAATCGTATTGGTCAAGTCTGCGATTTGTTCGGGAGATTCAACATTTCGCTCAAACAGAATGATCCCCCCCACATAATAATCGGTGATCATTTTCTTTAAGT
>CAZDSE010000008.1:0-6438 GCA_964507905.1 uncultured bacterium
CACTGCCCCTTATTAATTTACTCAGTTTTGTCTCATACCATAAAAAACACCACAGAAGAATTTACGATACGATTAAGAAGAATCTGTAGATAAATATGGTTTTAGGGCCTGTGGGAAATAAGATTGCTTAAATCTGCACTTCTTTGCTCTTTGTTCTTTTCTGATTTACCTTTATTTTTTTACTTTCCACAATCTCTCGCTCTGCCTGAAGTCTACTTCTCTCTTCCCGTTCCCGATCCCATTGTTCATACTTTTTCCGGGTTTCGGGATCTAGTTTCGAGTAATCTTTAGTAACGAATGCATGATCTCTTTCAAGTGCCTGAATAAATTCTTTTTTTTCTTTTTCAGGAGTCCTATTCCACTGCTTTTCAAAATCATCCATCAATTCTTTGACGCTGTATCTTGTCTTCATTTCATCTTCCTCCTTGCAACCTCAATTCGTCGCTTTAAAAAATCAAGCCTCATAGGCTCTATGGTACCGAAGTCTCTAATTTCCCTATACGCTTCAACCATTAGAGATCGAAACTTTCCTGTTTTATATCGAAACACATAATTCTTTGCAAAGATAAAAACATCTGAGAGAACTTGACTCTCAATGAAAGGTACCATTTCCATTTCAAATTTATCCTCATTCCAGCCCTCATCTAGTGATTGCAACCGTAACTCTTTCATCTTTATTTGCCATCTCTCTATTAAGGTTATTTGTTTTGCCCTCCATTCAAGTGTACGTAAAGATTTCATAGCACTCTCCCTTCTCGAAGAAGATACCATAGCAATTTCCGTGCCAAGTTTTTAGATGGGATCTGTGCTCAAAACAGTGTGAAATATTAAATTATTTGTCGGGCGTCCGGACGAATGGACGGAATGCCGGACGATTGAAGTTTGCTTAGATGCCCAGCCCCATCATCTCCTCCACGATCGCTTGGGCGGCGTAGGGGTGGGCGAATTGAAGGATGTGTTCCCGAAGGAGTTCAAGTTCACGGGGATTTTCGGTGGCAAAATGAATTTCTTTGGCGAGTTCAGTACCAGTCAGTTGCCAGTCTAAAAGAATTCGACAGGCATTTTGTTTTTTAAGTGCCATGGCGTTCAGTTCTTGATGATTGTGCGCTGCGAATGGGTAGGGGATAAATAGACATGCCTTTCCCAAAAGCGAAAGCTCTGCCACTGATGATGCACCTGCCCGACAAATCACATAATCCGACTTGGCCAATACTTCATCCATGTCATAAATGAATTCATAAATATCTGCTTTCCAATTATTTTCATAATATGAGGATGTGACCCACTGAAAATCTCTTTTTCCGGTTTGATGAATGAGATGAATTTTATTTTTTAGATCTTGTAAGAACGGCAATGCATCTAAAACGGCTCGATTGATGGAATGCGCCCCTTGGCTTCCACCAAATATGAAAACCGTAAATTGTTCATGTGGAATGGGACTTAGATGTTTAAATTTTCGAACGGGATTTCCCGATAGAACCGTTTTTCCCATAGGGAAAAATTGTTCAGATTCCTTAAAACTAATAAATATTTTATGGACGAGTTTGGATAATATTTTATTGGTAAAGCCTGGCTCAAGATTTTGTTCTTGTATGCATCTTTTTTTCCCAAGAAAAAAAGATGCAAAAAGAACTGGAAAACTGGCATAGCCTCCGACCCCTAGGACCATATCTGGTTTATATTTAAGAATAATCAATACAGATTGAAAAATAGAGATGGGGATCAAAAGAAATGTTAACACTTTTTCATGCCATGCCTTTCCTTTGAGGCCCGAGATGGAAATGGTTTTAAGAGGAAAATTGAACTTAGGAAGGACCGTTGCTTCGATTCCTTTCTTAGTACCCACAAAAAGGACTTCATTTTTATTTTGAAATCCTTCGCGCTTTGGTCCCCCGGTCAAGCCGGGGGATGACAACCTCAGGATGACAGCTTCTGCCACCGCAATCCCCGGAAACAGATGCCCGCCGGTTCCACCGCCAGCAATGAGAAGCTTCATGTCTCATTCCCTTGGGCAGAAATATTTAATAAAATTCCCACCGCAGCGAGATTACATATAAGCGCTGTTCCACCGTAACTTAAAAATGGCAGCGCCAAGCCTTTTGTCGGAAGAAGACCCATCACAACCGCGATATTGGTAATCGCTTGAAACGAAATGAGAGATGTAATGCCTAACGCAAGATATGTTCCAAATAGATCTGGAGCTTTGAGACTGATTCGAATTCCCCGATAAAGGAAAAAAATAAATAGGGATAGGATTGCCATGACTCCTATCAAGCCCACTTCTTCTCCCACCACTGAAAAAATAAAATCCGTATGGGCTTCTGGAAGATAAAAAAGTTTTTGTCTGCCATCTCCCAATCCCATGCCAGTCACTCCTCCCGAATAAAATGCCAAAAATGATTGGATGATTTGGAATCCAGAATTGGCCGGATCTTCCCAAGGATTTAAAAAAGCCAAAATTCTTTTTCGTCGGTACGGAGCGCTCATCATCAACACCCAGACCGCGGGCAACGAAACAATAATGACTGAAACGATATAAGACAGTCTCGTCCCTGCCGCAAAGAGCATGAGAAATACGATAAATGCGAGACTGACCGCCGTTCCAAAATCAGGCTGTAAAAATAAAAGCCCCAGAAGAATTCCAGAAATCACCATATGAGGGACAAATCCAATCGCAAAGGACCGAATGGAATGTTCTTTTTTGGAAAGAGAATAGGCCAGATATAGAATCAGTGCATATTTGGCCAGCTCTGAGGGTTGGAACCGAAATCCCGCAAGATTGAGCCATCGTCTCGCTCCCCCCACTCTCGCACCCAGCCCTGGGATAAAAGTGAGGATCACAAATAAAAGACTGATTAAAAGCAGCGGATAAATAATTTTATAGTAATGATGATAGTCTGTAAAAAATAAAACGATTAAGGCAATGAATCCCAGCGTAGTATAAATAGCTTGACGCTTTAAGAAAAAATAACTGTCCTGGTAGGTTTGGTATGCATAAATGGAACTGGAACTATATACAATAATAATCCCAGTAAGAATGAGTGCAACAGTACAAACCAAAAGCCAATAGTCGAATGGAATTTTTCGGCTCACGATTTATAAATCTCTGAGAAGATCTTTAAACTTGTTCCCTCTGTCTTCATAATTTAAGAACATATCAAAACTCGCGCAGCCTGGAGAAAATAAAATGACATCCCCCGCTCTGGATTTTTGATATGCCATAAACACCGCTTCCTCTAACGTCCCCAAGACATATGTTTCCGTATAATCTCCAATGGCCCGATTGATACGTTCTTTGGCCTCCCCCAATAAAATTAAAAGTTTTACTTTTTCTTGAACCAAAGGTTGCAAAATTTCAAAATTTCCGCCTTTATCCCTTCCACCCATAATTAAAATCAGTGGCCGAGTAAAACTTCTGAGTGAACATGCCACAGAATCCACATTCGTCGCTTTCGAGTCATTGTAAAATTCAACATAGCCTCGGGTTTTCACAAATTCCAATCGATGGGCCACACATTGAAAATTATCCAAAGTATACTGAATCGCCTCATGCGAACATTTTAAAATCTTGGCCACCAGCACTGCGACCATAAAGTTTTCTTTGTTGTGATCGCCTTTGAGTTTAATTTTTTCTGTCAGAAATTCTTCTTTTCCCCATTTTTGACTTTTGATCACAAATCGATTGTTTGAAAAATAAATTCCCTCTTGATTTGTAATCAATGACCCCTTAGAAAAATAAAGCACCGTGGATTTCGTCTCATTGGCATAGCTTGCGACTTGTGAATCCTCCGCATTTAAAATGAGATAATCGGAGGATTTTTGATTCATAAAAAGTCGGCCCTTCATTTTGCGATATTCTTCCATCGTACCATGCCGATCCAAATGATCGGTTGTTAAATTTAAGATCGCTGCAATTTTGGAGTTAAATTGGGAGATGGTTTCAAGCTGAAAACTACTCACTTCGGCCACCACATAATCAAATGATTCTTTGGTTAAACATCGATTGATGAGAGCATTTCCAATATTCCCACCCACGAATACTTTCTTTTTCGCATTTTGCAACATTTGCCCCACCATCATGGTCGTGGTCGTTTTTCCATTCGTTCCTGTCACCGCAATGATGGGTTCTTTGATGAATTGAAAGGCGAGTTCAATCTCGCTCATGATCTTAATTTGTTTCTTCCGGGCATGCTCCAATAACGGACTATTTACGGGGACACCCGGACTCACAATGAAATAATCTGAAGCCAATAATACTTTAATGGGATGACGACCCAATTCAAATTTAATTTTTTTATAGGGCTCTAAAAGCTTTACATACGATTGTAGATCAGCCTTGGATTTAAGATCTGTGACAGTCACCTTGGCGCCCCGCTGAACCAGAAATTGGGCAACAGCCACACCACTTCTTGCCAACCCCACAACCACCACTTTTTTTCCTTTAAGCTGCATCCTTACCTCAATTTTAATGTCGAAAGCGATACCAATGCCAAAATAATCGATACAATCCAAAACCGAACCACGATTTTGGGCTCGGGCCACCCCAAGAGTTCAAAATGATGATGAAGCGGGGCCATTTTAAAAATTCTCTTTTTCGTTAACTTATAGGATGCCACTTGAAAAATAACCGAAATGGCTTCCGCTACAAAGACGCCCCCCATAATGAAAAGTAAAATTTCTTGTTTAATTAACACGGCCAAAATCCCAAGTGCTGCTCCCAACGCCAAGGATCCCACATCCCCCATGAATACTTGCGCGGGATAACTTGAAAACCATAGAAATCCCAGTCCGGACGTCACCAGCGCTGCGCAAAAAATGGAAAGTTCTCCCGCTCCAGGGATATATGAAATTTGTAAGTACTGGGCGATCTTCACATGTCCTGCGACGTAGCACAGAAGAAGGAAAGTCCCACCGACAATCATCACAGGGCCAATGGCCAATCCATCCAAACCATCGGTTAAATTCACAGCATTGGATGTCCCCACAATGACCAGCATTGCAAATAATATATAAAAGATACCGAGGGATAAAATTAAATTTTTAAAAAATGGGAATGTGAGATCGGTTGAAATGGATACATGATGATAAATCCAGTACGCGGCAACAAATGCAATGATGCTCTCAAAAAAAAGCTTGGATTTTCCCCGCAAACCTTTGGGATTTTTTTGAATGATTTTTTTATAATCATCCATAAATCCAATGGCACCAAATCCAATCATCACAAATAAGACACACCAAATATACGGATTTTTTAGATCGGCCCACAACAGCGTGGATATCACCATGCAAAATAAAATGAGAAGCCCTCCCATCGTGGGAGTTCCTTGTTTAACAAAGTGGGACTGAGGCCCATCGGTTCGGATGGCCTGCTCGAACTGTTTTTCTTTGAGGAATTTAATAAAGACAGGTCCCACCAAAAAACTTAAGAAAAGAGCAGTGAGTCCCGCTCCAAAAGTTCGAAAGGTAATGTACTTAAAAACGTTAAAAATATTAAGGGTATTACTTAATGGATATAATAAATGATAGAGCATACGGTTTTTATTTACGAACCCCAAATTCTTGAACCAACGCTTGTACCACATTTTCCATTTTCATTCCATGCGATCCCTTGACCAAAACCACACCAGGATCCATCCTAAGTCTTTGTTTTAATTCAAGAATTAACTCGTCTTGCTTGAGCGTGGAAAAATTTTTCACCCCTTTATTTTCCGCGGCCACTCTTCCAATATACTGAGAACGACGACCGCAGGTCAACACATTATCAATGCCAATTTCCTTAATGATTTCACCTATTTCCGCATGGAAATCTTTTTCTCTGGGTCCAAGTTCCAACATGTCCCCCAAGACCGCATAAGAAATCCTTCCTTTGGACACATTTTTTAACATTTTAATGGCCGCTGCCATGGAATTGGGATTGGCGTTATAGGAATCATCAATCACGATGACTCCGTTGGATAATGGAATAATATTGGATCTCCCCGGATGGGCTTTAAATTGTGAAAGTGCCTCACAGATCTTGTCCGGATCGAGTCCATACGTAATGCCCACCGCAAACGCAGCCAGCGTATTTTTTGCGTTGTGCTCACCTGGCAAGGGGCTATGAATTCGAATTGTTTTCTTGTCCCATGCACATTCCATTTCAATGCCATTTAATCCATTATTTTTTAAAATTTTACCTTGAATTTGTGCATGCTCAGAAAAACCATAAGTCACCACTTTACATGAGAGCCGCTTTGCATATGGAGCGATATTGGGATCGTCTATATTCACAAATGCAATTCCATTTTTGGGAAGTGATTTAAAAATCTCTGATTTGGCTTTCGCAATCGCCCTCATACTTTTCATCGTCTGCAAATGGGCTCTTCCAATATTGGTAATGAGAGCGGCCGTGGGATTTGCAATTTCGGAAAGTCTTTTGATTTCATTTGGAATCGACAT
>CAZDSE010000008.1:6448-17434 GCA_964507905.1 uncultured bacterium
AACGCCAATCAAATTATTTAAGTTTCCCTCGGTATGTAAAACAGAAAATTTTGTTTTTAAAACAGCTGCGATGAGTTCTTTGGTTGTGGTTTTTCCATTCGAACCTGTAATTCCAATGACTGGAATTTTAAATCTTTGCCTATGAAAATGCGCCACGTCCCCCAGCGCTTTTAAAGTATCTTTCACTTGAAACAGTTGTTTCCCTGGAAATTGATCGGACTTTACTTTCCCTTGTTGAACAATCGCCGCTTTAATTTCTTTTTTAAAAATTTCTTTTAAAAATACATGGCCATCAAACCGATCGCCTTGAATGGCAATAAATACTTGTCCTGGCGAAACGGATCTAGAATCCTGAGAGATCGAATCAAAATTCAGATTTTTTTTGGGTCCCAGAAGTGTGCTTTTGCAGGCCTTTATTATTTCTTTTGTTGTGAACATATCGCCTCAGTTGCAATTTCTCGGTCATCAAAATGAATTTTTGTTTTTCCCAGGATTTGATAATTCTCGTGCCCCTTTCCTGCGATGAGTAAAATATCATTGCGCGTGGCCCGTCGAATAGCTTTCTCAATGGCTTTTTTCCGATCGACTTCGACCTCAAAATTTTTGGCGTTTATTTCCTTGAAACCGCAAACAATATCTTCAATAATCTTTTGTGGATCTTCGGTTCTGGGATTATCCGAAGTCACAATCACATGATCACTAAATTGAGAGGCTGCTTTGGCCATGAGTGGTCGTTTTTTTCGATCTCGATCTCCTCCACACCCAAAGACAGTGATAATTCGATTCTTCTTTAATTGTGTCAGTGCTTTTCCAACATTTATTAAAGCATCATCCGTGTGGGCATAATCCACCAAAACCAAAAAATCCTGTCCCACATCCACTCTTTCCAACCGACCCGGAACATTTTTTAAATTTTGAATGCCTTGAATGATGTCCTTTGATGAAATCCCAAGCGCCTGAGACACGCCAATCACTCCCAAAATATTATAAAGATTATGCTCTCCAAGTAACGGGGAATGAATCGTTAAAGATCCCTGAGCCGTAGAAATCTCTCCTTTTAATCCAGACAAATTAAATTCAAATTTTTTGGGCTGTATGTTGGCCTCTTTATGAATTGCATATGACAGAACAGTTTTATTTCCCTTCTTTAACTTATCAAACAATTCTTTCCCATACGGATCATCAATATTGATAACGGACGCTGGCGCAGACTTGCAAGTCTGCGCCAACAACTCATCAAACAATCTCTCTTTGGATTGAAAATAATCCTGAAAATCCCCATGAAAATCCAGATGATCTTGGGTGAGATTTGTAAAAAGCCCCACATTAAAATGACTTCCATCGACTCGATTTAATTTTAAAGCATGCGATGAAACTTCCATCACGACATGACTCACACCCCCATCTTTCATTTGTCGTAACAATTTTTGAAACTCAGTTGACTCGGGAGTGGTATTGGGAGCGGCGAGAGATTTTCCACCATATCGATAATTTACTGTTCCAATCACTCCGGCATTGAATCCTGCAGTCTTAAATATCGACTCCAAAATATAAGTGGACGTCGTTTTTCCATTGGTGCCAGTCACTCCCACCAACACCATCTCTTTGGATGGATGCTGAAATATTTCACATGCCAGAATCGGAAGAATTTTTCGTGTGTCTTTTACAACAATTTGGACCGCATTGACCGCACCCTTCATTTCTTCTTCGGTAACCACGGCCAAGCATCCTTTTTGGATCACCTCTGGAAGGAACTTGTGCCCATCTGAAGAAAAACCTCTAACTGCAACAAATAATGAGCGATGGGTTACCTGTTTGGAATCCGAGGTGACATCATCTATATCCATGCCACTTATTTTTTCTTTATTCACTATTTTGAGTGATTTAATTCCAGATATGAGCTGACCTAACTTCATCTGATTTTCTTCTTTGCATTCATGGGAGACTCAAATGTCACAACACACACCTTTCCTTTGGTAATCTTGGATCCTGCTTTGATCGACTGATCTATTCCAATTCCACTTCCTCTTGTTTTTATAATAAGTCCCGCCTGTTCTGCAAATGAAAGCACCTCGCGCATAGATTTGCCCTTTAAATCTGGCATGATGTCTAGCTCGAAGGGCGTTTGACGCGGGTCTGAAGAATTTTTCAGGTCAGCACTTTCTATAGATTGAGGAATCTGTTCCGTCTTCACAATCTTTGACTCCGATGGATACAACCGCGAGGTATGCTCGGCCAGGAGCTTAAATACAGGGGCCGATACATAACTGGCATATGGAATTTTTTTGGGTTCGTCGATTGAAACAAAAATCGTATAGATCGGTTCATTGTCTTTCGCATTGGCCGGAAAGAAACCCAAGAAAGACGTTAAATGCTTATCCTTAAAATATGTCGCCTTTTCATAATTAATTTTTTGAGCTGTGCCTGTCTTTCCAGCGACCGGGTATTCCGATAACGCCGCCAAGAATCCCGTCCCATCTTTTTCCGTTGTAGACACCAGCATCTTCGTCAGTCTTTTTAAAATTTCTTGCGATAAAATCATCCGAACTTCGGTGGGTTTTGTCTCTTGAACTTCACTGGTAACCTGGTTTATCCGCTTTTGAACCACATATGGCTTCATCCATTTTCCGCCATTGGCGATGGCAGACATTGCACTCACCAGTTGAATCGCGGTCACTGAAATCCCTTGTCCGAATGAAATATTGCTAAGTTCTACTTTGGACCACTTGTCTTTGGGCTGTAAAAGTCCGGATACTTCTCCGGGCAAATCAATCCCTGTTTTTTGACCGAATCCAAAGTCCGATGTGGTTGTAAAGAGAGCATTCCGTCCGATTTGAAGTCCAATCTTGGCAGCCCCAATATTACTTGAAAATTTGATAACATCCGAAAATGTGAGCCATTGATATTTGTGTCGCTGAGCCTCTCGAATCGCATCTTTGGAATTCAATCGAAAGAGGCCATCTTCACAATAAAATCTTTCATTGGGAGATATCCCTTGAGTCAGCGCTGACGCAGCCAAAAACACTTTGTATGTGGACCCCGGTTCAAATACTTCTGTGACTGCTCTATTTTTCCAATTCTCTGCTTTTGGATTTAATGAATGATTCGGATTAAAAAAAGGGGCATGGGCCATGGCCAAAATTTCACCGGATCTGGCATTTTGAATGATGGCCAAGCCCTGCCTTGCTCCCATTTTTTCAATTTGAGCTGATAATTCACGTTCAGCTAAAAATTGTAAATTTTTGTCGATTGTTAAAACCAGAGCACTGCCTTCTTGGGATTCCATGGCCAGCATCTCATCCAACGTCACGATTCGACCTCGGGCATCACGAAGCACTGAAATCGATTTTTTTTGCCCTTGAAGAACAGCATCATACGCATATTCCAATCCTTCAATGCCTTCGGAATCGACTCCCGTTCTGCCCAAGACCTGACCCGCCAAATCTTGTTGGGGATAAAAACGCTCATACTCATAAACAATTCCAACACCATTCACTGGATTTTTTTGTATTCGTTGGGTCACGGAGTCATCGACCAATCGTCGGATCCAAACAAAGGATTTTTTCGGATTTAGTTTTTTTAGAATATTGGAAGATGAAATCCCAGTCATTCTCGACAAAACTGTGGCCACTTTTTTACGATTCTTGATGGTTTTTGGATTTGCAAAAATAGACCCCACTTTTCGACTGAGAGCCAACTCCACAAAATTTCGGTCATAGATCGTCCCTCTTTTTGAAAGGAGCGTCAGTTGGGCACGATATTGATGCCCCGCCAAATCTTTTAATTTTCGATTGGGCAATAATTGAAGTTGAAATGCACGCAACAAAATAACGAAAAAAAACGAAACCCCAATAAAAAATATGACCAATATCCGTGCTTTTAAGAAACCTTGGTGGATCACGATAGATGTCCCATTATTTCATATAAATGATTTGACTCGACTCTGGATTTTTAAGTTCTTTCTGAGTCTTGGCCAGATATGCCAGTCTTCCGGGTGCCTGAAGTGTCGCCAGTTCCACTTTCAAATGTTCATTTTCCAAGTATAACTTCTTTTCCACTTTCGACACTTCCAAAATGGCATAATTGAGTCGGACGACTTCTACTCTGGACCAAACATAGAATAAGAGTGTTACCGCAATGACAACCCCAATGATCATCAATTGAGAAAATCCTTTCGCCACCGCATTCTTGTTGGTCACCAGTGGACGTCTTTGCCTGACCAACAGTTTCTGATTTCGATAATGAGTCACGTCGACATCCTTTCAAAAACCCTAAGCTTAGCACTTCGGCTTCTTGAATTTTTTTGAACTTCTTCTTTGGTTGGAAGAATGGGTTTTCGAGTCACCCGTTTTCCCAATGAGACCTTCCCACATACGCACTTTGGAAAATCATGCGGACACGTGCAGGGCTTTTCTAATTTCACAAACGTATGCTTCACAATCCGGTCTTCCAGCGAGTGAAAATCAATGACCGCCAATCGCCCTTTCTCTTTTAAACAATGCACCATGTCTTCCAACGCTTCGTCCAAGCAATTAAGCTCGTCATTCACCGCAATACGCAACGCCTGAAACACACGGGTGGCCGGATGAATGCCCTTGCCCGATCTGGGAGAAATTTCCGCAATCAAATTGGCCAATTCCAACGTGGTTTCAATTGGTTTTATCGCCCGCTCCCGACAAATCACTCGGGAAATTTTTTTACTGAATCGTTCTTCACCATATTCAAAAAAAAGCTTGGTAAGTTCCTCTTCTGAAAGACCATTGACCAAATCACTCGCTTTTGTTCGTTGCCGATGACTCATTCGCATGTCCAATGGGCCCTCTTTTTGAAAACTAAATCCTCTCTCTGCCGTATCCAATTGATAAGAAGAAACTCCCAAATCCAGTAGAATCCCATCAAATGTTTTAAGTGGAAATTGCACTTTCAGGTCCAAAATATCTTTAAAATTCCCTTCAAACGCAAAGAATCGCTTATTCAATTCCAGAGATAATCGTTTTTTGGCCATTTCCAATGCTTGATGATCACGATCCATCCCCACCACTCGCACTTTATCTCCCGTTTTTAGCATTGCCGCCACATGTCCCCCCAAACCCACCGTTGCATCCAGATAAACCCCGTCACCGCCCACCTGAAGATTTGTTAAGATTTCTTCAACCAATACCGGCTCATGCATCGCCATGGCCCAACATAACACTTTTCGGAATCTAGAAGAAAGTCTTTAATCTGATTTTAATATGTTATCCTGAGGGCTGAAAGCCCGAAGGATCTCTTCTTAAAATTTGCAAATTTTTCTGACTTACGTTATTTTTTTAATCATGAAAATTTACTCATTCATTCTTTTTTATATCCTATCGCCACTGTATGCCGCAGACCCAGACCCCGCTCTAAATAAGGGAGAAACATCTTCAGCTCCTATTGAAACCCATTCTTTTGCTCCAGCAAAAGAAAAAGTATTTACCCCATTGTCCGCAGATCCATGGGAAACACAATGTGCTCTATTTGTTTTAAATCATGCCTATCTATTGGGGAAAATTGGAACCGATGTGCCTATTTTCCAAACCAAAAGAGTCTCTCCTGGAAAACCCGATGAAATTTTGCGTTTGGATGTCACCTTGCTCACTTACAACATAATGCGCTTTCGAAGAGAAGAAGGAGGCGGATTCGATTTGGATAGTTCGGACACGAAGTTTGGTCTCAATGGGAATTATAGAAAAGGGAATTTTTTTGGTAGGGTGGGAGTGGGCCACATCAGCGCTCACTTGGCAGACGGACAGCTCTGGCCCACCGCAGATCGCCCCAAAGTCGGTTACAGCCGAGAATTTTTGCAAATGAATTTGTCTTATGAATGGACCCATCTCACCCCGTATATTGGAACCCATTATGTATTTGAACAACGCCATCCAGACGAATATTTGGGAAAAGATTTTTTTATTTTTCAGTGGGGAGGATCTGCGACCTATCCATTGTATAAATCGGTTTCTCTATTCTCTTCAGCGGATTGGCAGTCCCGTGAAGAATATCAATTCAACATCAATCAGAGCTATTCTTCCGGATTTCAGATCCAGGGGGCTTTTCACAACCCCTACCGTCTTCTGATTCAATATTATCAAGGCCACGATCCCCGCGGTGAATACTACAATTCCCGCACCAAATATTGGGGCCTGGGGATGCAGGTATTTATTTAGTCACTTTGACTGTCTTTCGTGTCTTTAGAAACGTTTGAATGTCATTCGAATAAAGGACGATGGCGTCTGTATCCATTGCTTTCCTAAAAAACTGTTCTGCTCGGTTCAAGTCTTTTAAGGCAACATAGTTTTTGCCCAAGTAATAATAAATTTCAGCGAGATCAATATGAATGCCGGATGGAGCATGTTCCAGAGAATCCGTGAGAGATAAAATGGAGTCTCGATAATCTCCTCTTCGATAGAGCAAAATCCCCTTTAAGTGAGGCAAATAAAAATCTGTCCACACTTGCTTTTTTTCAGGATTGTCGGAATCCTCAATGATTTTTTTGGCTTTATCCACCAAATCCAAGACGTCTTTGTGATTTTTGTCGCTATAGAGATACAAATAGGCCAGTTCCATAAACGCCTGTTCATCATCGGGATTATTTTTCATAATTTCTCGATATTCTTTTTCAGCGAGATCGAATTGCTTTTTGGCCTGCACTTCTTTCTTCTGCAGGTGATACGAGATCCCGAGATACATATTGACCGTGGGTTCTGCATCTTGAAACTCACTGGCTTTGTCCAAATATTCTATCGCTTGATTGAGTTTTCCCATCCATAAATAAGAAAGTCCCGCATTCATGTACGGTTTCCAATAGTCCGATTTTTCTTCAATGAGAGCCAAAGACAATTTTTCGCTCTCTCTATACCGTCCAGTCGCCAGTAAACAGTAACTTAGGGCAAGCTTTCTCCAAAATTCCATCTTTTGCTGGTCCAAAAGCTGCGCCGATTCATACGCCACAATCGCTTTTTCATATTGGCCACTTAAATATGACTCATACGCCAAGTCATAGAGACTATTGACCTGCTTCTCAAAGGTCACTTCCTGGGTAATTTCTTTCACGATCACATCTTCTTCCATCTTTTCTTCTTCTGAAGTGGCGGGCTCCCCAGATTTGGGCTGATCCATCGTCGCGCAGGACACTATAAAACCGAGTAAAATCAATTGAAGAACATAAATTCGCATGGAATATATAACGGTAGCAAATAAGCTTGGCTCGGTTCAAGGGAAATGTGGTATTTGTCATCCTGAGCTCTTTTATGAAAATTTATAAAAATCCCATTGTGGCCATTGGTAATTTTGATGGCGTTCATTTGGGGCACCAATCCATTTTAAAAAAGATTTTGGCGCAAAAAAAGAGACATAAAGGAACTGCAGTTGTCTATACGTTCCATCCCCATCCATCTCATGTATTGAATCCATTTCATGCAGTCCCTCAAATTAATTCTATTGAAGAACGGCTTACCCTTCTAAAAAATCTTGGAATGAATATCGTGATTGTCGAGAAATTTAATAAAAAGTTTTCTCAAAAGTCAGCCTATGACTTTTTTTATGAAAATATATATAGCCGAATAAAGCCAAAAGCTTTATTCGTTGGATACAATTTCAACTTTGGCAAGGACCGTGAAGGAAACATAGAGCTACTCAAAAAGCTCTGCATAAATGGTAAACTGAAACTCCATATTGCTCCTCCTTTTAAAATCAAAAACGAAATCGTAAGCTCTTCCAAAATCCGAAAATTAATCCTTGAAGGCAATGTCAAAAGAGCTTCACAGTTTTTGGGAAGACCCCACTTCATATCCGGACATGTGGTACCCGGAGAAGGACGAGGACAAAATATTGGAATCCCCACAGCCAATTTAAAAACCACATCCAGTCTGATCCCCAAAGAAGGAATTTATATAACGATGGTAGAACTCAATGGAAAACTCTATCCCGGCGCCACGAGCGTTGGAAATGCTCCCACCTTTTCAGAATTTACGCCATTTACGATTGAAACCCATATTTTGGATTTCAACCGACGCATTTACGGAAAGAAACTCATGCTTCATTTTATCGACCGACTTCGCGACGTCCAAAAGTTCCCTTCAGTCGACGATCTCGTCATCCAAATTCATCGAGACATAGAGCAGGTTCGAAAGTATTTGAAATTCTCCGGACATTGAACACCCAAAAAACCTGTGGTATACAAGCCATCCCTTGATTATGCTTCGAAAAGTCGAATATTTTTTGCTTATTTCTCTCCTCCTCTGGGGTTTTCTCGGGCAGGCCGAATTTCCGTTGATAGATCCTCCAATTGAAATGGCCGTACAAGACATATTTTCTGTACTTCAGGATCCGAATCAATCGGACATTAAAAAAGAAAATTCCATTGTAAAACTCGACCAGCTATTTCAAAAAATATTTCTAGAAGAAATGCATTATAAGTGGTTTCCAGGAAATGCGGTCATTGAAACTGAGACTGATTCGAATATCTATGAAGATCTCTTTTCTTGGATGATACGAAAATGGGATTCCATTTTTAATCAACTGACGAATCCATCCCTCATCGACAAAATCAATGGAAATCATAAGGAGTTATTGACTCTTCTGATCCAAGATCTGGATAATAAGTCACAGGCGGCCAGAAAGAGAATTATTTCAAAGGCCCTGATTTATTTTCCAACGAAGGCCGGTTTTTCTTTTTTCGAACGTGTTGTAGATCGTTATCTGGAAGAAGGAAATTTAGAGGAGGCCCTTACTTACTTTGAATGGATCAAAGATTTTTCGAACACATTCTTAAATCTTCCAAAGCTGGATCGTGTGACCTTTTTGGCCAAGGGAGCCTATATATATGATACGCTCTCTTATTCTCAAAAGCTCCATCGTCTTTATATGGAGCAATTTGATCTGAGTTCATGGGAGATTTCCTCTCTCCCCAAAGATTTTAAATATAAGACCTATTTATCTAATCTCAATCGCAAGGTCCTTTTTCACGATGTCACGGACAATGCATTCGGCCCAGAACTGATTTATGATTTGGAAGCCAGGAAAGATGCGGATATCGGCAGACTCATGATGCCGTATGATGTGATGACGGCTCCTGCCGTCGTAAGACTTCTAAATAGGCTTTATATTCTTAAAGTTGTGGATTTTTCAGAATGGGTTTTATGTGTCATTGATATAACGACAAAAAAAATATTACATCAGCAATATCTGGGGCGTCATTATCGGCAGATTAAAGATGCCTTGGTCTTTGGTTTTTTTTACAGAGATGGCGTGTTACAACTCATCACGGAGTTTGCATATTTTGATTTGGATTTACATGGCCATATTTTAAGAATGTTTTCTTATCCTGAGTTATCTTCTAAAGAAGCACTCAAAAAATATTATTCTCCATCTGAAATTGAAAACCGATTGTCAACGGTGGCAAAGCTATATTTAAATCAAGGGGCACTATTTAATATCCAAAACAAATACGCAAAAATTTTGATTCCTTATTATTTTGACGCACTCATTTCTTCCAATTCATTGCCGAATGAAAAGGAAATTGCAGGATGTTTCATTCGCGATTTGGCAAATCGTTACCACATGCAATTTTCAAAATCACAAAGAGATATCCTCATTCATATCCTGGCCACACCTCTCAAGCTGAAGTTATTGGACAGGGGGGTTGATTTATATCAAATTTTGAAAGATCAGTATTTGACCCTGACTCCACCCGAGAAAGAAGATATGTTATCAACGCTGCAAGCCGCCAAAGAATTTCACGATGGTTTAAGTCGAAAAGGAACATTGGAGTGCAGTGGACCCAATGTCGGAATGATCTTGATACATTTTTCAGGTAACGGACCCGATGACTATATTGAATGTAAGGATTCTGAAACGGAGAGAATTCTTAGGGTCAGAATTCGTGGCGCGGGGGTTGCACTTCATGGGGCATATGAAAGTCTTCTCATTCATTACGAAGACTACGAAGATTTAGAAAGCTACAACGATTATATAGGAGTTAGGGCGTCTATATCTATTTTGGGTGGCGGTGACGCTGGCATATATACGAATGGTCGACAAAAATTGTACCTCACTGGAGTGACTGCGGGAGTGGGCGTTGCATTGTCATTGTTTTCCAGAATAGAAATCTGGAGCACCAACAACTTTTATAATTATAATTATTATTACTCCATCGAGCACCTCATTGATGCCCTCAAAAAGCTCTCTTAACCTTATTTCGCAAATTCTGTCACTTTTTTTGAATTTCACCCCAATTTGACAAATCTCGTCACTTGAGTACCATTTTAGGTAAGTGCTGCAAATTGTGGAACGTAGAAGGGATATAGAGCAGCACGAGTGGAATATATAAATAAATGCGTGATTTCAAGTAGATAGATCGGGAAAGGATCGTATGTTGGCGAGCAATCAACGGGGGGAAGGCAGTGTCTCTCTCGTCTGATCCCATAAAAAAATTCTCGTTTCCAAAGTTGGTTTTCCAGGCCAAGGAAAAAACGCTTTGGTTTATGTTTTTGCGTACGATCGTAAACACGATCTTGCTCACCGTTACCTTAATTTATCAAATCAAAGACAGCTCAGTCATTAAACCCGATGATCTTCTGTCTATATATATATTGATTGCCCTGACTTACTTTGTCACAACCGTGTGTGCCCTTTTGGCGCCACGATTTCAGGATAAAAGTGTATTTATAGTGAGCCAAATCGTCTACGACATCCTCTTTATCACTGGCCTGATCTATATGACAGGCACACAAGAAGCGATTTTTTCTTTCTTGTATTTGTTTACGATCTCATTTTCGTCCATTTTATTTTTTAGAACCGGAGCACTGTATACGGCCGCTTTGACCAGCATTTGTTTTAGCACCCTTCTCATTTTGGATCCGATCCCCATGCGTGAAAAACATTTGCTTACCTTATTTTTTAATAACCTGTCATTTTTTCTGGTCGCCATTTTGGCCGGTTATTTATCAGAACAATTTAGACAATATC
>CAZDSE010000009.1:0-16297 GCA_964507905.1 uncultured bacterium
ATAACACCTATCTCACCGCGGAATACCGAATCATACAAAGCACTGTAAAAGATGACTTTGATTTTTCAGGACGAGAACTCGTCACCGCTGGATTTGTCTTTGAGTTTTAAATCGCATGCGTCTTAAACTGGTTATTGAGTACGATGGCTCTCGGTATCACGGATGGCAGCGCCAAAAAAATCATCTGTCCATTCAACAAATTCTAGAAGAAACGATCGAAAAAATCACTCACGAGAAAGTTCATGTGTTGGGATCGGGAAGAACAGATTCTGGAGTGCATGCCATGGCCCAAGTGGCCCACTGCACCTTAACAACCAAAAAGATTTCATCGACCGACTTATTAAAACTCCATCGATCCATGAATGGCTTAATGCCGCAAGACATTGTCATTAAGAAAGTGTCCAAAGTTCGAAATCAATTTCATGCACAATACGATGTTCAAAAAAAGACTTATATTTATCAAATCCACAATGCGATCTATCCATCGGCACTCACCAAAAATATGAGCTGGTGGATTCCGCAGCCATTGAATGTAGACCGCATGAAAGATGCAGCGAAACTCTTGGAAGGTTCCCATGACTTTAAGGCATTTCAAAACACGGGGACCGAAGTCAAAAGCACAGAACGCACCATATTTAAGTCGTCATTTAAGAAAAAGGGGCCCCTTTTAACTTATGAAATTTCGGGCAATGGGTTTTTAAGACAAATGGTACGAAATATTGTGGGTTCGCTCGTGGCCGTTGGAAAAAATAGAATTACCGTAGATGAGTTTCATGGACATCTCAAATCCAAGGATCGTTCTCAGGGTGCCCCACCCGCTCCCCCTCACGGATTGTTTTTACAGGAGGTAAAATACTAGGATATTGCCATTGACTTTACGAGGGCAATTCAGTATTGTTTCGAACTTATGGAAATCCTAAGACATAAAACACCGGTTGCAAAATTCGAACCTCAAAAAGCTCAATGGTTTCTGGTAGATGCCACGGATAAAGTTTTGGGTCGACTATCCACTCGAATTGCCAATACGCTTCGCGGAAAAAATAAACCCACCTTTTCACCTCATGTGGATTGCGGTGATTTTGTGGTCGTCACCCATGCAGAAAAAGTTCGTCTCACTGGAAAAAAGTGGACAGATAAAATTTATTACCATCACAGCAAATATGTCAGTGGTCTAAAAGCGGAATCAGCAAAAGACATTCTAAGAAAAAATCCGGAAAGACTTTTTTATGAAGCGGTTGGGGGGATGCTTCCCAAAAATAGACTTTCCAATCAGCTCATGAAGAAACTAAAAGTTTATACGGGCTCTGCCCATCCTCACGAAGCTCAAAAACCACAGGAACTCAAATAAATATGGAAACAACGTCAAATAAACCAGAATATTTCAGCACAGGAAAACGCAAGACAGCCATTGCACGCATATATGTGTATAAAAATGGAAAAGGGACCATTGATGTAAATACAGATACCTTCGAAAACTATTTTCCCAGAAAATCAGATCAATTGATTGTAAAATATCCTCTGGTATTAACAAAAACCGAAAGTCTTTTTGATATATATGCCAATGTTTCTGGGGGAGGCAAAGCGGGCCAAGCAGACGCCGTCAAGTACGCCATCTCAAAATGCCTGCTCAAGTTCAATCCAGAACTGAGAAAAGTTCTTAAAGCCAATGGCCTTCTCACTCGTGACGATCGAATCGTTGAGCGCAAGAAGGCTGGACTTGCAGGCGCACGCAAACGATTTCAATATTCAAAACGATAATCGTTTACTTCTTGTAATAATTAAAATAAAGACTCCATTGGTTTCTAGGCCGTCTCATGAACGGATTTCCACCAAAGAAATCTCCGGCTCCTACCCAGTTCGTATTGTATGCCTCGTTCCTATTATATGAATACGATCCTGTCGCATTTTGTTGCTGAGGATAGTACATTTCAAAGTTGGCATACGGTGAATATTGAAACTGATTCCAGGGCATCCCATATTGCTGATACATTTGCTGAACTTGGTGTCCATTATAGCATTCGTTGCCATAACGAAATACCGAGTTGGGATTGGCATTCAAGAAGTTGCCCATATTGGGATTGGATCCAGCATAATTAAATGAATTATATCCGGAAAATCCATTCACCATTGAGCCACATGGTTGACCGCCATAGCCAAAGAAATCAGGTTGCTCATTTTTATCACCACAACTGGTGGCCAATAACGCAATCACTGCCAAAGTGGCAACGACTGCTATTTTTTTAATGCTTTTCATAGCATACCTCCATCTTTCACACTATGGAGGTGCAAGCATTATGCCAAAGACATAAAAAATGTTAAACTACTGAAATCATTAAAGTTTTTAAAATACTCCCCTAACCCCCTACTCCCATTTTGGCCCAAAATTGCGCCTCACAGTGCCCAAAAATGGCACTCCATCCGGGTCTTTACCAAATGATGTGGAAAAGTTTAGAGAGAAAAAATAACTATCGCTAGAGATAGTAGATTGGCCGCTCAACATGTTGGAGTTGATGTTTGGGGAGCAGACTAAAATGGGTTGTAATCGACACTTTGACTCTGGACTTTTGTCCTGACTTTTTTATAAGTTGTCCTGATTTAAGTTGACACAACTTACTTAGCCCTGTAAGTACTTTCCATAAAACTTAAAAAAAGGAGCTGTTATGATTTATAAAATTTTTATTTTAATATCCCTTTTTATAGCCGGAAATAGTCCGTCTTGGGCAGGTTCAGGGGGAATGACAGGAGACGGTTATCCTAAAGGAACATATGAGATGGAACCTTTGGTGGATATCCCCCATGAAGCAGAACTTTTTACATTGATTAAAAATTTAGCCAATGAAGTTCCCACGATGGCTGTCAATATGCTTAAACAATATGATCAAATCAAAAAAGCAAACCATCTTTTCCATGTCAAGGGGATCAGCAATACTCAGTTTGCAGGCTATGACATCGGACAAGAAGGAGAAAGAATTTTCTTATGGGATGATGCTTTGGCTCTTCCAACCTTTGATGACACTCCCACTACTCCCAGTTTTACAAAAGTGATGCTTCATGAACTTCTTCATATTGTTGTGACAAAACAAGATGAAGAGCGAACTCAGAGTTTAACTGAAATTTTGTACCATTTGGGTCGAACACGAATTTTGTTACCAGGGGATCGAAAAATATTACAAACCCTGTTAGACAAATTAAATGAAGATCCTTCTAACTACAGATATTTACCATTGCATGGAAAAGAAGATGAGGTCAAGTTTTACCAAGTTTTAACCTTATATAGAGAATTTAACTCTATTGAAGCTTGTAGCGATTTTAGAAAATCTGATCTTGTTCGGTTTTCTAATAATTTTTCAATATCTTTTCCCTTAATACCAGAAGGATATCGTGAAAAATTAGATCAGGATTCTTTTTTTCATTTATATCGTACATATTGTTTTTCAAAATTAGAAAATGGCAATTTAATATCCCTTTATCTTAATAAAGATCAAAAAGCCAATGATTACATGGGTTGGGAAGGACTATATATTGTCGGAACTTTATCTTTATTTAAGCATCCAGTTCTTGATGCATTATTGGTACAAGGATTTTCAGGACAAAAACCTAAAATTATTTTATCCAGAAATCAAATCAGTACGAGAGGAGAAGATGAATTAGTTCAAGATGAGTACTTGAGATCTCTCCTTCCAAAGTTAGCACCGATTGCTTATCGAAATACACAACGACCCATTTTAATATCTGAGATTTCCGAGAGAGTTCCTGGATTTTCAACATGGTTTGATTTGGCACTATCTAATTATTCTTTGTCTGAGTTTAGACAAGACAAAATGCAAGAAGCTCCGCTTTTTGCTTTGCCCATTAAATATTTTACAGATTTAGGGAAACGCTGGCTTAGATATGTTTCTCGACTTCAACCTAATGGGAGAATTACCTTAACACAGAAATCAGATCCTAATTCTCTTGTTGATCTTATTACTGATTCTGAAACGGCAAAATGCATTATTGAACAATATATGCCGAATTCACCTGGAGATGATTACTTTACATGGATGGTCTATAATATGTATTTAGAAGATCTGGATGATCTGCCCGTTTCTTTGACTTGTGAATTTACTGATAAAACATTATTTGGTCTAAGAACTTCAAAATCTAAAAAAACAAATACTGATTATAGAAGTTCCCAGGATGTAGGTTTTGCAAATCATTTATTGTCTAAAAAAGAGTGGGATAAATTATTCCCTCCTTCATCTGCATGGTGGTGGCGCGAAAATTTTTCTAGGTTTAGGGAAGATAACTATTATCCAGTAGTACAAACAGAAGAGGACAAAAAGGCTCTTTATGGCGGACATTGATATCACAAACTACACAGACTATCGCTCCTTTTTAAGTGATTACATTGCAGTTAAAAAAGCGGAGTCGCGAAGTTTTACGATTCGGAAGTTCTGCATGAGGGCTGGCATTAGCACAGACAACTATTTACTTCGAGTTTTGCGAAAACAACGAAATCTGGGCCACAGGACGACAGAGCGATTTATTGCTACGCTTCCTTTAAAGGGAGTGGATGCTCAGTATTTTAGAACTCTTGTATATTTAGATTCTGCCAAATCAACAGATGAAAAAAATAGATATTTGTCAGAAGTGGAATCTTTTCGCAGAAAAAGAAAGAAAACAGTTTCGGGGATTATTGATAATTCTGCCATGCGCCATTGGTATACGATTGCTGTTTGGGAGTTGGCCAGCTGTTATCAATTTAAACTCACTCCTCAATCGACTGTAAATGCGTTAAAAAAGAAAATTTCTCTATCTCAAGCCCAAGAAGCCATTCAATTTTTAAAGGACAAAGGATATTTGGTTCAAAAAAATGGAAGGCTTGAGCAAATGGGAAGTCCCATTTTATCAACAGATGGAGTCGCAGATGCCATTGTTCGAATTAATCATAAGCAAACAGTAGAAGCTGCTCTTAAAGCCATTGATTTACCTCTTAATGAACGAGGATTTTATGGCCTTACATTGGCCATCAATCAAAAACGCCTTCCAGAATTAAAACAAAGACTTAAAAAGTGTATTGAAGAAATCCAATCAGAATTTTGTTTAGATCCCCACGCTGACACAGTCTATCGTATCAATACCCATTGTTTTCCTTTAACTTAAATTTGCCTTTTTAAGGTAATGCTGGTATCTTAATAATTAAGAATTATTAAGAAGGAGTTATCTATGAAAAAAGCACAAACCATCACTTTTTCGCTTCCTCCAGATATGGGAAGGATCGTTTTACAACTTGCCAAAGCAGAGCATAGAACAGTGAGCGAACTCATTCGTGAAGCCATTCGCCGATATTCTTCTCTTAATATTTTAAGAGAAGTCCAAAGGCAGGCCAGAAAAGTAGCCAAGAGGAAAGGAATTAGACCTCAAGATGTTGAAAAAATCATAGATGAAGGCAGAGAATAATTGTGCTTTCAGCCTGCCTGGATTCCAATGTTTTTATTTCTGGGATCGTTTTTAAAGGAAAACCGTATCAGTGCATTGAAAAAGCACTGTTTCGGGAATACCAACTTATTTTATCTTCATTTATCATTGAAGAAGTTCAACGAAATCTAATATTAAAATTTGATCTTTCTCCTTCTTTTATAGAACCCCTTTTTGATGAACTTTATCAAATTGCCACGATTGTTGAGCCAAAATCCATTTTAAAAATCATTAAGGGAAAAGATACAGACAATAGAATTTTAGAAGCAGCTGTGGTGGTAGAGGCAGATTATTTAGTGAGCGGGGACAAACAGCATATTTTACCCCTGAAGTCCTTTGGGAAAACGAAAATCGTAACTCCAGAACAATTTTTAAAAGTCCTGGCTTAAACAATATCAATAACACAAAATCAGAAGTGTTATGTGCACTGTACATACCTACCAACATTAAAGCCTGAGATTCTTCAGCTTTGCCTCAGAATGACTAAACGATATCATCCAAACAGCCTAAAGGATTTCCTTAAAATAAACCACAGATCCAGACTTCGGATCGGAAGAAAAGACCTCCCTACTTCATCCACTGAAAGCTATTATAAATAGCCGTCACTTGTGAAATGTGCCGGGGGGATAGGTCATAGGAAATGCGCAGGATTTTTCCGGGCTCCTTGAGATAGAATTCCTGCACTGTGGAATTCTCCAATACCCCAATCGTATTTAATTCAAGCCGATATCCCATTACCCCTTTTAAATCGGCCGGTTCGGACTGGGCATTGGGGAAGTTGTCTGACAGGTAGATATTTAAATGTTCGAGAGTTGTGATTTCCGGCAAATCCAGAAGAACAACGGAATAACTGGCAGTCTTCTCATCCAATCTGGTTAGACTTGGTGAAAGGCTCACCAAATACTCCATGGAAATTTCTGTCCAGTCTTTCGGATATTCGAGTTCAAATCCCATCATCATGGCTTTTAACGATCTCCCATTTCCGATTTCGCCTCCAATAGACCATCCTTTGGAAGTAAAAGAGGACATCACAACTGTTAAAACCAAAGCGAATATCATTTTTTTCATTTTGGCCTCCGGGTTAATGGGTAAAACTGAATGTTGAGTTGATAAATTTCTTCCAATTGCTCTTCGCTGGACAAAATTTCATTGAGCTCACTTCTCAGCTGTTTCACTTTTTCTTTGATATAGCCAATTTTATTTTTTGGGAGCGCAATCGTAAGACCTGAAAATTCTCTTTCCTCAATAGGCACATTAAACAACGCATGCAGCGCTTTTTGAATAAACGCTTCATGCAATTTTTTAATGGCAAGACTCGAAACCTCATCTGATGACCGGATGGCACGATCTGATGGCGCCCACTTTCCTTTTACTTTTCGAATGAGTTTTAAACGATGGAGCAATTCCAAACTTTCTTTGGCTTGGGTGGGGGTGATGGCATGATGCAATCTTTCCGATATCCACTCAGCATCATCTTGAAAGTCATCCAAACAAATCATCTCCCGAATCACCCAATGAAACCATTCTGAGTAAATTTTTTCTTCGTCTTTTAAGATTTCTCTGGCCGTGACTCTTTGTTTTATTTCCAATAGTTTTTTTAAATAATCCGATTGTAAATGCGTGTCTTTACTTTGATTTAAGTGCACCAGCGTTTCAAAGTACGTGGCCTCTTTATTGGACAGTTTCATCCCACGAATAAATTTTCGAAGATAATCCGGCGTTAACGATCGCTTGCCATCCATCACTAGCTTTAAATAATTAAAAGATGGAAGCTCGGCTCTTCTGGCGAAGAAGCGAAACGAGAACGCCGGGTTGACTTTCTTTTGGTGGTGGTAGAAATCTTTTAAATACTTTCTAAAATCTTGATATTGAAAAATATCAAGCATCATCATCGTCCTTTGGACCCCTTAGGGATGTCGTGGAATATTGCGTGCAAATCGAACGGCCCTCAATGCGTTCACTCGTCCACTGGATTTAATTTTATCTTTGAGTGACACAATGGGATCCGTACCATAGAAAATCACTTCTTTGAGTTCCTCTATTGTTAACGTGGGATTCACAGATAAAGCCAATCCAGCCACCCCCGCCACAATGGCCGCAGACCAAGAAGAACCAGACCATGTTTTCGGTCTTCCCAAATGATCAAAACTTGAGATACTTTCTCCGGGTGAAACCAAATGCACGCTTCGCACTCCAAAATTGGCATAGGGTGCCAATGTGTCATCTTTTTTAGAAGCGGCGACGACCAATTTATTGTCATTGGCACAGGTGTAAGGAAAAATAAGTTGGTTTTCCTTATCTAAGTCTTTTCCCTCATTTCCAGAGACCACAATAAAAAGAACATTTTTGGATTTTGCTTTTTCCATCGCATCACATGCCAATTGGGTTTGTGTTCCCCCTCCAGCTGTCACAACCACGATTTGGCTTCCTCGGGACACAACATAATCGATGGCTTTTGCCGTGGCTTCTATACTTCCCGTCCCATGTTCATCTAACGCTTTTGCCAAAACCAAAGAGGATTGCTTTACAAGACCATTAACGATTCCTCCGACCATTCCGGCCACAAATGTTCCATGTCCATGAAAATCCATGGGATCGGATGTCCCTTCTTGGGTATCGACTCCGAACACGTCATCGATATAGCCATTCTGATCATCATCCAATCCATTGCTGGGAATTTCTGCGGTATTGATATCAATGTTCGGACTCAATTGGGGCAATCGGTAATTCACCCCCGTATCGATAAATCCGATCCGCACATTTTTATTTCCAATTGTAATTTCCCACGCTTCTTTGGCTTGAATTTTATCCAAATAATACAGACCATCTTCTTCGGCAGTTTCTGGCGCATATGTGGGCGATAAGACAATGTCTTGGGAATAGGACAGTCCAGACATCATCATGATCACTCCCGTTACCAGAAATAATTTTCTATTCATATTTTTCTCCCTTCTTATGGATGTGGAATACTTCGCGCCAATCGAACCGTTTTATACGCATTCACTCGACCGCTGGATTTTATTGTGTCATTCAGTGCAACAATCGTATCTGTCCCATAAAAAATGACATCTTTCAATTCCTGATATGTTAAAGATGGATTGGCTGCCAATGCCAGAGCAGCGATCCCAGTTGTGATGGCCACAGAAAAAGAGGTTCCGGACAATTGCCTCAATCGCCCCAATTGGTCGTAATTTGTAATGGACGCCCCCGGGGCCAAAACATCGACGGTATTCGCTCCATAATTTGAATACCAAGAAAGAAAATCATTCTGATCCGACGATCCAACAATAATCTTATTGTCATTGGTACATTTCCAAGGAAAGGTATTGGATGTATCTTTGTCCAAGTCGGTACCCGCATTACCCGCCACTACGATAAACAGAACATTTTTGGCCTTGGCTTCTTCCATCGCCAAACACAATGCTTGGGATATTCCTCCGCCGAGAGTCACTCCAACAATTCGACTCCCTCTGGAAATCACATAATTTATGGCTTCCAGTACATTGGCATGGGTTCCATATCCCTCATCACTGAGGGACCTTGCCAAAACCAGCGAAACTTCCTTAGCAACCCCGGTATTCATCGCCCCAACGAGGCTCGCAACCGATGTCCCATGGCCATTAAAATCCATGGGATCGGATGTATGATCATATGTATTGACTCCATAGACATCATCCACATATCCATTTCCATCATCATCCATTTGGTTATTGGGAATCTCGGCCATATTCACAGCGATGTTGGACTTTAAGACATCCAAATTATAATTCACTCCAGTGTCGATCAGCCCCACCAACACATTTTTACTTCCAGGGGTAAAGGACCATGCCTCTTGCGCTTGGATCTTGTCTAAAAAATAAAATCCGTCGTTTGAGTCATCCGAAACAGCGCCAGGAATCTCGCCAATAAATGGATAAAAATTCACCGCCTGGGAAAAGTTTGGGATAAACATCATCAGTAAAGCTGCAACATAGAAAGATATTCTTACCAGAGTCATGGGTCCTCCCTTTTTGTTAACAACTTTTAATGCTTATTTTAAAGAGCTACGATCCGAGTCTTATAGTCTGGATCATAGACTTAAGAGAAACGAAGATGCAATTGGAAAAATTACAAAAATCTAGTTTTCGTTAATGGTTGATAACAGATAAATAAAAACTATGTTATTTCTGAAATAAATTGTCTGCCAGTAATAATTTGACCGCCTGGATATTTTTTGACCCGCAATAATGCTTTATCGCCTGTAACAATATAATGTGCCTTCCCTGCTATCGCAGTAGCAAGAAAAATCCCATCATCAGGATCATCACAAAATGGAATAGGCCTTTTCCCAGGTTCAACCACATAAGCATTAAGAGTGATGAGGTCAAGCAAAGGTTTAATTTGGACAGCCGGGTACTTTCTATTTAATTCTCCTATAACACGCGTGTATTCGTTTAAAATATCAGGTGAAATTAATAGATCAAATTTCCCCTGATACCATAGTTCTAAAATATGATCGGGTATTCCTTTAAAAAACAGGGCGGAGACCACAATATTCGTATCTAAAACAACTCTCATTTACTTTTGTCTGCGGACTTTCTTAATCGCAGCTACAATATCGGCTCTTTTGAGGCCTGCTTGCCGAGCAGCTTTCCGAGATTGAGCTAGAAGACTCTTAAATAGTTCCATTGGGGGTGATTCGATGGACTTAAGAATAACTGAATCTCCTTGCCCCACAACGACAAATTGAGCTCCTTCTTTCAATCCCAGAGCAATGCGAATTTGCTCAGGTATAACCACCTGACCCTTTGAAGACATTTTAGTAGTAGCTATTGCCACAAACCCTCCTATTCTTACTAGTAAGAATAGCACGGCCATGCTTATTTAGCAAGATGATTTAATCCTTTTAGCGTTAAAAAAGGATCAAAGACATGTCGAGATGAAATGAGCGGAGACAAAAGATGCCCCATGCCGCCGGTTAAAATGACTTTGAGATTCTTCGGTCGCTTGGCTCGCTTAGATTGACGGGATATTTTTAAAATTAACCCTTCAATCATCGCCGCATATCCCAAAACGATTCCGGATTGCATTTGATGAACGGTATTTTTTCCCAAGAGTCGTCTGGGAATTTTAAGTTTCACAGCTGGAAGTTTTGCAGCTTTTTGAAATAATGCCTCTGCAGAAATTTTTAGACCTGGAATGATCATTCCCCCCTGATATACTCCCTTCGTATCTATATAATCCAAAGTCGTTGCTGTCCCAAAATCAATGACCAATAAAGGACCGCCATATTTTAGGTAGGCTGCGGAATTATTCACAATGCGATCTGCGCCGACTTCACTCGGACGATCGACTTTGAGTTTGATGGGGAGATTCATGCGATGGTTCACAAATATGACCTTTTTAATTTTTAGTTTTTCTTTGAGAAATTTTTTAAGAGAACGATTTATTTTCGGAACCACGGAGGAGACGATTGCAGAATTACAGACGGCATTCTTCTGGACTTTGTTCTTTAGAATGGCTTTTGTAGATACTCTCCGATGATAAACCAGAGCTTCCCCTCGAAAAAATCCAAAGACTGAATCTGTATTGCCAACATCCAAAGCTAACAAAAAGGTGCCAGTCACCATGCTTAAAAACTAACCAAATCTCCTGTATAAACGGAGAGCGTTTCTCCTTTCGGAGTTTGGACCAAGAGAGCTCCTCGGGTATCTAGTCCCAACGCAACCCCCCGAATCCGTTTGCGATTGTCTTTGACTTCAACCGCACGCCCTTTGATTAAACTTCGTTCTTCCCAAATTTCTTTGATAAATGAAAATCCTTTTTCCAAATAGTCTGTGTACCATTGATCAAAGGCCGATAAAAAATCTTCTCTGACTTGTTTTAAATCACATTTCTTCCCAGACACTTTACATAAAGAGGTGGCGATGGCTTCGATCGACTTTGGAAATACTTCTTGGTTCACATTCATTCCAACTCCAACCACCATAAAGTCGATATTGTCTCCTTCGGATTCAAACTCGGTCAAAATTCCGGCAATCTTTTTTCTTTCAATGAGCACGTCATTCGGCCATTTGAGCTGAGGAACAGTTCCTACATTTTTTTCCAATGTGCTCGAGGCGGCCAGTGCTGCAACAAACGTAATGTGAGAAGCATCGGCGGTTTTAATCTGAGGCCTTAAAATCAGAGACAAATACAAATTGCCCGACTTTGAATACCACTTTCGCTTCATTCGACCCCGGCCCGCTGTTTGAGAATCAGCCACAACCACATTTCCCTCTTCAACGCCTTTCTTGGCAAGATCAATGGCCTCATCATTGGTCGATGAGACTTTTTTAAAAATGTGGACCTTAAAGTTCATTTATTTACCTCTCGAACCAAAAGACTAAAATCAAATTGAGGCGATGAATGGGTCAAGGCTCCAATAGAAATACGATTCACTCCCGTTTCTGCAAATTGTCTGACATTTTTTAAACTCACACCACCTGAAACTTCTAAGAGGCAGTTTCCATTTGCCATGGAAACAGCGTCTCGAACATCGCTTTGTGAAAAGTTGTCCAAGAGAACGATATCCACATGGGCCTCCAACGCTTCCTTTAGTTCACTCAGATTTGTCACTTCGACCTCAATTGGCATTTTCTTTTTGATGTTCTTTTTAATAGTGGACACCGCATCCGTAATCGTTTTGTGAGAAATCAAATGATTCTCTTTCACCAAAATCGCGTCATACAAACCAAATCTGTGATTTTTTCCCCCACCGATCTTCACTGCATATTTCTCCAAGAAACGAAGCCCAGGTGTGGTTTTTCTCGTATCCATAATATCGACATTTAAACCTTCTACGGTTTTTACAAATAAATTCGCATGCGTCGAAATACCAGACAAACGTCCCAAAAAGTTTAAGGCAACCCGTTCTGCCCTCAAAATGTCTCTTAAGTTCCCTTGTAATGAACAAATGACATCCCCGGGGTGAATTTGAGAACCATCTTCCAGTGTGCTTTGAACTCCAACATTGGAACTCTGCCAAGAAAAGATCTTGTCGATCAAAAAGAGACCGCACAATATTCCCTCTCCTTTGCTGATAATCTCCGCACGGGCCTGACAATCTCGATCGATCAGTAAAGAAGATGTGACATCCTCTTCGCCGACATCTTCATCAAAGGCCAATCGTATGAGTTCATCTAAGTGACTTGTCTTCATATGAAATAAAAAAACCAGTTATTCTTTTAAAAGCTTTTGTAACTCTTCGCGAATAATGCGTTCTGCCAAGGGGGGAATGATTTTACGGCAAAAATCTTCAATTGTTTCTTTGGGATCCTTCGCTTCCTGACTTGGTTTTTTTAAAAATTTATCCAAATATTGATCCACTTCTTCTTCTTCGAATAACTGTTTTGTGTCATCCGTTGGCATTTCAACCAATGTGGGAGGCGCTGGAACATGAGGGGCTTTGGACAACTCATCCAAAATATTTAAAAGTGCCGGGGCATCAAAGGGCTTTTCCAGTTTGGCATCAATCCCCATCCCCTCCAATGATGCCATTTGTGATTTTTTGAGATGACTGTGTAATAAAACAACTTTCATGGCCTGCAAAGAAGGATTTGATCTGAATACCTTAATGAGCTCTAAACCAGAATCCGCTCCAATAGATAGATCCACCAATGAGACATCCGGCACCTCTGAGTTGACTAAATTTTCAGCATTTTTTGAGGTATCCGAGGTGATTAAAGAATAAGCACTTCCTTGTAAAATGAGCTTCGCCACCCTTTGAATGGCTTTCGAATCGTCTACTAAAAGAATCTTTGGCATGATTTAAATACCGTACCTGTTTTGGTTGGAGGGTGTCAAGTCTGGCAAATACCGTCTCAACTCATCCAAAATTCGCTCCTCATCAGCGCCTTCATTATATATATATCGCCCATTAAAGTAATTGCTGGGCGGATTTGAAGAAATCAAATAATTGCGGTCATAATATTGTTCCAAAAGGAGTCTCGCAAAATTTTTATACTCCTGATTTTGAAGACAAGCGTAAAGCTTCTGAAATAGTTCGCCCCCCAGACGTCTCTCAATCGATTTTAAGGCAACTTCCAAATCATTTAATTTTTCTGATGAGAGATCTGAAAAATATTCCAATAATATTCTATCTGTTCTTTTCTCAAGAGAGCTTTCGATAAATATTTTTCTGCCCCGTTGCATCTGATTCATCCACTGATCCGTCAAAACCACTGGCCCAATCCGCCGACTCTCTCCCTCAATAAAAACAACGGGTGATTTGGAATACTTTTTTATTTCATGAAAGAGAAGTGCTTCAAAATTCTTTTGATTTTGTTTTTTGGAAATGCCCACCTGACCAAATGCCGATCCCCGATGACTGGCCAACGCTTCTAAGTCAATGACTGGGAATCCTGCTTCTTTCATCCGTCTTAAAAGATGTGTCTTTCCTGCTCCTGTAAGTCCATATAATGTGACGAGCTCAAAGGGAAGATCCGACATTAAAACCTGAAGAACCACATTTCGATAGCTTTTGTATCCCCCTTCAATCACAAAAACAGACTCACCCACCAAATCCAAAACAGTGGCTACCGTCAGACTTCTGAGCCCCCCTCTGGCACAATAGAGTATTGGCTTTTTTCCTTTAGAAACATTTTTTACAGTTTCATAGATTTCTGGAAATTTTGGGGAACAAATTTTTAATCCCCTTTCTTTTGCAATTTCAGCTCCCTTTTGTTTATACAACGTACCAATTTCAACACGCTCTTCATTAGACAAAAGCGGAACATTCACCGCTCCTGGAATAGAACCATCTTCAAACTCCAGAGGAGTCCGAACATCAATCAACTGATCAAATTGACCCAATTGATCTAAGGCTTCCAAAACATTCAGTCTTTTAATCATCGATTGCTTGACACTACCTCACACTTTACCTAGAATCAAATTCAGGTATCGATATGCCGTTCAACACTGACTGGCTCAAAGATTTGGCGGAGACAGAAGTTGCATTACAAGAAACGGGAGAAATTGATCTTTTCACACATCGCCAAGAAGAAAAAATACTTAAAAATTATACGATCTCATTTTTAAAAGACTTAAGAGAAACGTTTCACCAACATGCCACGGTCTTTAATGAACACAGAAAAGATCCCAGACAGACCATCAAAGTGTATAGCATTGCCCAAACCCCATCTGATTTTTTGGTTTTTCGAAATAATTTAAAATTGGTGGTCTCATACGTAAAACCAGGACAAATTGAAATTTCATTTCACACCTTATCGGGAGGATTATTTTCTCCGCAGAAAAAAACAAGTCCGGTCACCAAAACCACAACGGGCGACCTCGTGGACTTAAAATTGGGCGCTTTCAACGAGCCCCAATGGATCTTTGATGGAAAACCCATCAATCTTCACGCGCTGGCCCGATTTTACATGACTGAGTTTGTTAAAAACAGCATTCAATAATTTTAGTGACAACAATCTAAAATTCCACTAGTTTACCAAACCAATAAGGAGGTATCGTTCAATGATTAAAAAATCATTATATATATTGTTAGTGGTTGTCTACTTTAGTTTAACTTCTGCAATGGCCAAGGACTATGAGGTCACTGCATCCAACGTCAATGGAGTCATGAGCACCCATTATCGACACATGGATACATGGGTTGAGCTTGATGGAAAAACCCCGACCGTTTTCATTAAAACCAAAGGGGATTGCGTAACGGTTCCAGAGTGGGTCTGTCGCAACCAGTGGCACGACCATGATTTTGACTGTCCGGGGCATGATCATTCTCCAGACCATCACCATCATGATCACATGAATGATCCACATGGAAACCATCATCACGGTCAAACACATTCACATCAGGTCTGCGGATGGGAGCCCAAATTAATTTGTAATGAACAAACCGGCAGATTCCCACTTCCTGCAGAAGATGTAATCTTTGACGGAAAAAAGAGATTTAAGTTCATTCGCGATGGACAATATCTCACCATCGGCCGTAACAATCGGTTGTGGTATTTTCCCTTTATCCGAGAGTGGCAATTGAATGAAAATGCGAAACTTCATGTCAGTAATGACTACATGAGTGTCACATTGGTCGTCAGAACTCCGGAATAGTTAAAAATTATTTTGAAAAGGGCTCATATTCAAATGGGCCCTTTTTCAAAGAATCTCATTAAATCTTAATATTTCTTCTTTTTCCGAAGAAAGGGTATTTTCAAAATGAAAACTTTGAATATAATATATAAGTATAAGGCCATAGGTTGAACGTCGTGGATAAAAAATTCTTTTATATTCTAATCTCAATTTCTTTTCTGATGAATGCATGTGGTTCAAACGATAATTCGGATGGATCATATTCATTCACGATTCAAGGTGGACCGCCTCACTCTGATCAGGATTCTTGGACACCGTTTCCTCCGGTCGGATCTGCAGACCAGATATCGACACTTCCAGGACAAAATCCGGAACCCGCGTCGGACAGTCAGTCGTCAGAAATAATTATAATCGCTAATGTTAATAATGAAACATATTGAGATAAAAAAAGGGATGAAGCTAAGATCATTGCATTTATTGTATTAATGTGCAATCCAGGAAAAATCCCACTAAACGTGCCTAAAATACACCCAATTAAAATTGCTATCAATATTTCTAATAACATTTAACTTTACTTAAACTTTCAAATTATAATCTTTATTATTTTTTAATATATACTTTCCAAAATAACTTTTAGTTCCCAAATGTCCATGTGACAAAAACGCCACAAAGCTTTATAAATAAGATTACCTTAATATTACCGACGGAAAATGAATAAATTATTAATGGAAAATACAACAGAATTATCCTATATTTTAGGCGCTTTACTTGG
>CAZDSE010000010.1:0-16151 GCA_964507905.1 uncultured bacterium
AAGTGTAACCTATGTGTCCGGTATAAAGTGTTACCTATCTGTCGGGTAGCACAGGTATCAATATTTAACAATATTGAGACATTAATTGACACTATTTACAGGTAGTTCTGGTTTTTCTTTTTAGATGTTTATGCAGCGTGTCGAATCGGGATTTCGGCAGATTCGGATGCACAGGGAATGGTAAAGATAACGGTGGTACCTTTGCCCTCTTTGCTTTCAATGGAAATTTGGCCTCCATGGGCAGTGACGTATTCTTTCACGATATGAAGTCCCATGCCTTTGTCTTCACCCATGACTTCGACACTGGCGGCCAGAATCGTGTTTTGGTCATAAGGTCCATGATTTGTCATTTTGGGATCAAAACGCAACTCTTTTTGCTTATTAAACTTTTTTATTGATTTTGGCTTTCACATTCCTTCATAATTAACCATATGAAAAAAACAATCATTCTCATTGCCGCGTGTTTTATTCCATTAACCGTTAGTTTGGCTCAATCACCCGATGCTTTGTTGGATCAAGCGCTCAAGGCAACCGAAGCCGGTGATTTTAAAAAAGCCATTGAATCTTATAATAAAGTTCTCGAGCAAGATTCCAATAACATTGCAGCGTACCAAGGATTGGGGATTAATTATTTGCTCAGTGGAAAATATAAAGAGAGTGCCACGGCATTGGAAAAAGCATTGGCCTTAGATGCCAATAACACGACGACGCTTACTTTTTTGGCGCGTTTAAATGAGGCGCAAAATAAATTTGATGAAGCCGCAAAATATTATGAAAAAGTGGCCAAAGTCGCTCCGTCGAGTGCAGAGGGTCATTTGGGTCTTGGACGTTTGTATAATAAAAGTGGGCAGTATACCAAGGCGGCTGAAACATTGGAGAAAGCCAAAACACTTCACCCAAAATCAAGACCGATTTCTGAAGAGCTGGCTTTCGCCTATGCAAATGCCAGTCAGTATTCAAAAGCGCTGACGGTTGAAGAAGAGTTATATAAACAGTATCCAAGCGACAAGGACATCATTATTCGAATTGCGCTTCTTCATGAGGCGATGAAGAGCCCCAAAAAAGCCATTCCATGGTATGAGAGGGCCAAAAAAATTGATCCTGCCGATGATCGGCTGATGGTGAGGTTGGCCCAACTGTATTCTGAAACACAGCAAATTGACGCGGCGACGACAACATTAAAACAAGCGACGCAACTGCAAGAAGGAAATATTTCCAACTATATTGCATTGGGCCGACTCTATGGATGGAATGCCAAATTGGATGAGGGGATTGAGATTTTGAAAAAAGGGGAAAAGATGGCCCCCGATAATAAGCTCATTTTGACCGACTTGGGTTATATGCTTCTCTACAGCGGGAAATGGGATGAAGCGGAGAAACGATTTAATAAAGTCTTAAAAATTGAACCGGGGAACAAAGAAGTGACGGATGGATTACAGGAAGTCAAGATTCAAAAAAATCCCCAAGTGGTCAGTCGATGGAATTTTAAAGAAAGCAAAAACTATTCGGTGACCGGCAAACATACGAAGGAATTTACAAAGCAAGTATCTCACGAGTATACGCACAAATTTGCTTCGAACTTCAACCTGGAAGGGCGTTATCAGATGGATTTTGTGGAGCAAGAAGTATATCAAGGAGTCAGAGATTATAAATATCGAAAGGATATCGGGTCAGCTAAATTTTGGAGCAACTTGGGCGATGGAAAATCAATGACCGGACGGTTGGAGTTCCAACATTATGATAACGAGGGGGCCAATACCTATCGATTTGAAACGGAAGATGCCATGGGGGGCTACCTCTTTGGTGTGTATGATAAGAAAGAATATTTTATGACGGCATCTTTGTCCAAAGAACCGCAAGTGACATTGTTGACGGAGCCCGCCAGATTGGAATTAACCCCTCTGTGGGATTGGGGGCTTTCTTACGGCTATAACATCAAAAAGAATTTACAAATGATCACTCGGTACGATTTTTTAAACTATGCGCGATCTCCGGATCGTCACGATGGGTCCGTTAAGCTCCTGTGGAAAGTACCGGGATTAGAAAAATTGGAATTAAACACGTTGTATGAGCGCTTGACCAGTGATGTGAATCGTACTTGGTCATGGGGCGCGCGCTATACAGACAAAGCGTGGGCGGATACCTTTGTCGACATGACGTATGATTTTTTGTACATCAATAACGTCGGTGATCGCGACTATGTGTTGAAGCATAGTGTGGGGTCCTTTATCAGTGTGCCGCTTTATAAAAAACTGACCGCCAACTTTGATCTTAAATTTGACCATGAGACGATCAGTGACAAGGACTACACATTTCGAGCCAACACATATCTGCAAGTGCCATTTGGGATTTTTTAGGCCTGTGTGAGATGGTTAAAATCATCTAATGTTTTATTTCATCTCTCCATTATCAAGATATCTGTTTTTTTAACGGTTTTCTTTGTTTTGTTATCCTGGGTGGTTGAATTTCATCCCAGTCTGTTTCCTTTTTTGAGCTCCATGTCTCTCAAAGCCATGGTGGATAACAAATTCTCACTCAGAAAAAAAGAGACCATTTCAGATGATATCTTACTCGTGACCATGGATGAAAAAAGTTTCGAAGCCTTTGGCAGATGGCCCTGGCGGCGGACCATTCTGGCCAAAAGTTTGCTGACCATCGCCAAGGGAAATCCCAAGGCGATTGCGATGGATTTGACGTTTTCAGAACCAGATCCCTACAATCAAGCGTATATATTTCGTGATCTTCAAAAATCATTTAAAACAGAACCTGCAAAAAATCAGCTGGAACAAAAAATAAATACATTGGTATCTCAAACCGATACGGATCATATGTTTGCGACCACGTTGGAAGATATCAATAAAAAAATACCCAATATCCTTGGATATTTTTTCTTTTTTACACCGTCTACTGAAATGGCTCTGGATGGGGAAAAAGATCCTGATGTGCCATCATCTTTGCTTCAAATGCATACGCCCCGCGTTATTCCCAGGCTTATTCCAAAAGCCATCGGTGTTAAAATGAGTTTGGGCATGTATCAAGAGGCAATCCCGTATCATGGCTATTTTGATTTGTCATCGGATGTAGACGGGTCAATTCGAAAGGCACAGCTCGTGATGAATTATCAAGAAAGCTTAAAGCCCAGTTTAAGTCTACTCACTGCCTCATTGGTTCAGAATAAAAAGATATCCGTTATGTTTAATGAGCTTGGTATAGAAAAATTGGGTTTGGGGGAGCATGGTATTCCCACGAATCTCTCAGGAGCCATGTGGATTAATTACAAAGGGCCGTCTCTCACATTTCCTCAAGTGAGCTTTTCGGATATCTATCATGAGAAAATATCAACTGACGTATTTAAAGATAAGATCATTCTCATGGGGCTTACGGCCAAGGCAGCGGTCGAAACATTTGTCTCGCCGGTCGATAATGCTCACTTGGGACTAGAAATTAATGCCAACATCTTAGAAAATTTAATACATGAAAATTTTATTTCGAGACCACAATATTTCTTCATCGCTGAAGTTCTCTTTATCCTTTTAATGGGAATTATTCTTGCAATTTTGTATGGCAGGCTGCATGCGGGGATATCAGCGGTGATGACCATTTGTTTATTGGGAGCCTATTTTTCTGTCGATTATTTTTTTATTTTTTCACATCATTATTTGGCGAATTCTTTTATTCCATCGCTTCATTTGGTGATGATGTTTATTGGAAATACAGCCTATCGTTATTTTACCGAAGAAAAGAAAAGTCGTGAGGTCCGTGATGCCTTTCAGCATTATGTATCTCCGACGGTTGTTTCTGAAATATTAAAAGCTCCGGATAAATTGGTACTCGGTGGCGAAAAAAGAGAAGTGTCTGTGCTATTCGCCGATATTCGGGGGTTTACCGACTTGTCTGAGGTTTTGTCTCCAGAAAAACTAACCGAGATGCTCAATATTTATATGACCGATATGACAGAGACCATTTTTGAACAGCATGGGATGCTCGACAAATACATTGGGGATGAAATCATGGCCATCTTTGGCGCACCGGTTCCAATGCCCACTCACGCCAAAGATGCCTGCCGGGCGGCCATTTCGATGGTCAAGCGATTACCCGAAATTCGTCAAAAATTAGCGCATATAGAACAAGCCAAACAACTCGACATGGGGGTGGGAATTAATCTGGGAGAAGTGATTCTGGGAAATATGGGATCCAAAACAATCTTTAATTATACGGTGATTGGAGAAAATGTGAATGTGGCCTCCCGTGTTCAAAGACTCAATCGAGAGTATGGAACGCATATTATCGTTGGGGAAACCGTTTATGAAACCGTAAAAAGTGAATTTACTTGGAGAGAGATTGATCTCGTTCGAGTGAAAGGAAAGCAGCAACCCACGCGAATTTATGAGCTCTTGTCCGATCATGCATCCCAAGAATTGTTGGATCGTTTTTCAGAAGGGCTAAGTTTCTATCGAAAGAATCAATGGGACAAAGCGCATCATATATTCACTGAACTCAATAAAAAATTCCCACAAGACGGCCCCTCCCAATTATTTTTAAAACGCTGCCAGGAATTCAAATCCCACGCCCCCGAAGCAGACTGGCAAGGGGTGTATACGTTCAAGCAGAAATAGTCACAAATATAATAAAATAGCCCATTATTTTATATTGAAAGTTATATTATACAATGGTATTATATTTGTATATGTATAGAAGTGCATTGGAATATATCACAAAATGGCATCTTATGGAGAATCGTAAGCCGTTGATCATCCGTGGAGCACGCCAGGTGGGTAAGTCATATCTTGTAAGAGAATTCGCAAAGCAAGCTGGTATGTCTCTGCTTGAGATTAATTTTGAAAAAGATCCCGAGGCAGCCAAGCTCTTTGATATCAGCTCAATGGATCGGACCTGTACATTTCTTGAGATTCAGTACAAAACTCGCTTGGATGCAAAGACGACCGTATTATTTTTGGATGAGATTCAAGCCGCTCCCCAAGTCATTCCTGTTTTAAGATACTTTTACGAAGAGCGACCCGACCTGTGTGTTATCGCTGCAGGATCTCTTCTCGAATTTGTTCTTAAGGAACACTCCTTTTCTATGCCGGTCGGACGGGTGGAATACTTTCACCTGGGACCGATGACATTTGAGGAATTTTTGGAGGCCAGTAAAGAGACAGAATTAAAAAAATTTATTAAAGCATTTCATTTGGGAGATCCCATTCCATCTCCATTGCACCAAAAACTGATGTCCCAAGTACGAACCTATTGTGTGACGGGGGGGATGCCGGAAGCAATTAAAACTTTTTTAGACAATTCCTGGGAGTCGTGCGAATCCGTTAAAAAAAATCTGTTATCCACCTATATGGATGATTTTTCAAAGTATCGGAACCGCATTCCTGATTCAAGATTACGAAAGATTTTTCAAAAAATGCCGCTATTGATTGGAGAAAAATTCAAATATGTGAATATCGATCCATTGGAACATGCAAAGGATCTGGCGCAAGCACTTGATCTTCTGTGTATGGCTCGAGTGGGACATCGGGTGGTTCACAGTGCTTCCAATGGAATTCCTTTAGGATCCGAAATCAATTTAAAATTTTTTAAACTTCTTTTTTTGGATGTGGGTTTGGCAATCTCTGCCTGTGGTTTAAATCTCTTAGACTTTGAAAAAGTGGGGGATATAAACTTTGTCAATCAGGGAAAGTTGGCTGAACAATTTGTCGGACAACATCTCCTCTATGATGCACCTCCATATCAAACTCCAGAGCTCTATTATTGGGCCCGTGAAAAGAGAAATGCAGCTGCAGAAATTGACTATGTCGTCTCAGTTGGAGAACATGTGATACCCATTGAAGTAAAATCCGGGAAAAGTGGTACTCTCAAGTCCTTGCATCTCTTTCTCAGCGAAAAGAAGCGCTCTGTGGGGATTCGATTTAATTCAGAACCTCCTACGATTTTGAAGGAGGAGAATAAAATTCTTATTTCTTTACCGTTTTATCTCATTGGGCAATGGAGACGTCTTTTCCAGGAGGTTCAAGAGCAGTCATTTTGAGTGATTCTGTCACAGCCATGTCATCTCATTCTTTGACAAAGGCATCGCACTTCGTTACATATTTTCCTTATGGAACAAACAGCATGTGTTGTATGTGAATCTGAGAAATGGAAAAATAGGTATCGCATAGCCGATTGGAATATATTGGAATGTAGATGCTGTGGTTTTTCCAAGTTGGATCCCTTGCCATCTTTACCTCACCTCCGTTCTGAATTTTATTCAGAAAATAAAGTCCAAGAGCGCAACACAAAGAGAAAACATTTTTTGGCGAGAACATCATCGATTTTGAAAGGGAAGGCAAAGCGATGGTTCAGGCGTGATAAGAATGATCTTTTTTCAAATAGAATTGTCAAATTTATTCCAGCCGGTGGGTCAATATTGGATATTGGCTGTGGAGATGGAAGTTTTTTGGAAAGATTAAAAAAAACATATCGCTGTTCGGGAATCGAAATTTCTGAGTATTTGGGAAATAAGGCCAAAGCCCGAGGAGGAATGGATATATGTATTGGGGATTATTTATGTGATGGAAATAGTTCTCAAATTAAAAAAAGAAAAGACAGTCTTCCGAAAGATTTTAACGCCATTACAATGATATCTCTCATTGAACATTTGCCAGATCCCAAAGGTGCTTTGAAATTTTGCCATGATCATTTAAGAAAAAATGGGCTTCTTTTACTAAAAACAGTCAACTATACGTGCATCAATCGTTACGTAATGAAAAGTCACTGGACTGGCTTTCGCCCCCCAGATCACATGATTTATTTTTCTCCCAAAACCCTGCGAAGGGTCCTGACACATTTGGGTTTTTCCAAAGTGAAAATCACTTCTAATCCATTGAATGACAATATGACCTGCCAAGCGTGGAAATAGGCCTACTGATCCGAAACTTTGATCATTTGAGCATTTGCATGTGTCATCTTCCAAAGAAAAATGCATATGATGCAAACGACGACTTGAGATAATAAAGTTTCAAACGTGGGATAGAGTCCCACAAAGTCGGATCGCAGGTTTAAAGGGAATGACGTAATTGAAACCCAGCCACTTTCCTGAAAGGCGTGAAAGCCCTTTCCGGTTAAAATGACGGCCAGAGCCAAAATCACACCGGCCGATAGATTAAATAATTTTCGAATGGGAATTTGAACACTAAATTTCAGTAGAACGACGGCCAAAACAAAAATCAAAATAAAAGAACTTCCCGTTCCCGCGAGTAGGGGAGTTTTGATGGATTCTCCACCTTCAAGCCACAGGGCTCGTAAGAACAATACCGTTTCAAACGCTTCTCTAAATACCGCCATAAAACTAATGGCACCCAAAGTTAAAAGCTGACTTTTTTGAAGCGCAAGCTTCACACGACTTTCAATAAATGCCGTCCAACGGGTAATTTCAGTTTTGCTGTGCAGCCAAAAACCAATATAGAGCAACACCACAACCGCCAAAAGAGAGGTCAGGGCTTCCATAAGCTCTCGTCCCGCGCCACTGATTCCCATGAGCCATCCCGAAAAAAACCAAGACATGACACCACACCCCAAGGCCACGATCCATCCCCCATGAATCCATCGGGCGGCCAAGGTAGATCCGGATGCCCGAACGACACCCAAAAGAGCAATGATAATTAAAATGGCTTCAAACCCCTCTCTCAAAATAATTCCAAACGATGCTAAGAATGCAAACCAGGGGGAAGACATTTTGGACTCCAGAGTTTTTTCGATTTCATTTAATAAGCCATGGGCTTGCCCAATGGCCTGTTTGACTTCTTCTACAGATTTTCTTCTCTCAATCGAACTGCGAACATTGGCCATAAGCATTTCAATTTCTTGTACGGCTTTTGCGTCATTGGCTTTGAGCCGTGGCTCGATGGGTTCAATGCCATCCAAATATGCCATGAGCGCATTTTTACGAGCCGAGTCATATTCGTTGGCTTTATAGTCCAACAATGCTTGATCCAAATGAGTCCTGGCAATGGTGATGGAGCTCAAATTTTCGCCATCTTCAGAATAGAGTCTCAGTGAAGCGAGGTCATGATCTTTTAATCCAGGTTCTAATTCTTTATCCGAAGAAGAAGCGACTTGATCCAACGAGAGGGCAGGTTTTGTGCCTGATGCTGTCAAATCTTCATGTCTTTCTTGGTATCTTAAGGACACAACATAAAAAGCCAAATCCCAGATTTCTTTGTCTGAAAAGCGGGCAAATGGTGCCATGCCGGTACCGGGGATTCCAAGGCGTGTCGTATTAAATACTTTAAATGGGGATACTTCTTTCATGTGGTCTGGATCTAAGAAATTAGTCGGAGTGGGATTTAATCCTTTTGCAAGAGGACCATCTCCACCCCCACGTGGTCCATGACATTGCGTGCAGTTTTGTGAAAATAATTTTTTTCCACTTGCCAATCCAGGCCATTTAGATGGAGCAATCGAGAGCCCTGTTTCTTGAATCACTTCAGTCTGAATTTTTCGACACAGAGCAGACACTTTTTCTGGAGAATCTTTACTTAAAATTAAGGACTGAAGGGTCTCGAGTTCGTTTAAGATGTCATCCGATATCCTTTGAGAGATTTTTTGGGATATCTTTTGAGAACTGGTGTCTTTGGAACTTTGGGAACTGAGCTTTTGACTGGCTTCCATGGCGGCATGAATAAATTCCACCTGCTCATCATATTCGTATTGATTTAAAATCTTTCCATCTGACACCGCCATTCCATAATCTTGAGCCAAGTAGTCCAGCAAATGAACCAACAAGCGGGCGGAGTTGTTGTTTGGGTCATCCTGAGCGAAAGCGAAGGATCCTGAACCCAATGCCATCAAAATGATGAATACTTTAAAACGTTTCATTTCTTTTTCCCTCTACATTTCTCACAATATCCGTATAGTTCATGCTTATGATTTACCAATGAAAACTTAAACTGATGTGCGATCTTTTCCTGAATTTTTTCCACCTGACTGTTTTCAAACTCCACAATTTTTTGACAAGATAAGCAGATCAAATGATCATGGTGGGAATTTTCGTGCTGAGGTTCATATACGGCATGCTTTGTTTCAAAATGACGTTCATGAGCCAGACCTGAGTTTTTAAGAAGCTTCATCGTTCGGTAAACGGTCGCAACGCCAATTTTTGGATCTAGCTTTCGTACTTTTTCAAACAGCGTTGAGACATCTACGTGTTCTTTGGTTTTTAAGAATGTCTGGATGATCAAATCTCTTTGTTTGGTATTCTTAATGCCGGGCGTGCTCAATGTTTCTTTCGTCATAATTGATGTTGATAATCATTATCAATTGAGATGGAGAGAGTCAAGAAAAAGTTATGATAATGAAATTAATCATGTTGCCATTCACTTTTGAATGACGGATGCCCTTTGGTGATCAATTGCCGAATATCTAGAATGAAAGGCTCCCATTCTGGATTCTCCTGGGCCTTGGTTTTTAGCCATCCAGCCGCATCTTCTGTTGGCAGGGTGTCACCGCCGGTCAGTCCGCCCCAGATCATTCGTATTCCTTCTCTGGGTCGACCATCTTCACCGGGGAGCATTCCGTAAAAGATACAATAGACATCTTTAAAGTTCATGACCACATTGGAGACTTGTTGGACACGACCTCGAATCATAAAATGACGTGCCAGAACCATTTTTTTAATTTCAGGATTTCTAAGTTGTTCTTTTGTAAATCCACGCTTTGTAAATCCAGACGCTTTTTCAATGGTTTGATCTATCCATTGATAGATGGGACCAATGGTAAAGGCCAACATGTATCCCCACATCCAATAGTCCAGATCAATATGTCCCCAAAATATTTTTTGCATAGGGACCTTTAAATAGACATTGGGTAAGAAATTGGCGGCATTGAGGATCGTGGTTCTCTTATAAATATCCCAAAATCGATTGTTCTGATTAAAAAACATTTGATGAAAAAACCAACGTGGATACGTATAATGTGCTGGAGGAATTTCATCATAATCTTCTTCTTCTCCATCATCCCCTTGCTTAAGTTTCATTCGAAGCATCCGTCGGTCCTCAATAATTTTAACCCAAATAGAACCAGGGAGTGTCAGTATCCCCACCATCATTCCATAATAATAATAACTTTGTAAGTAACATTTGCTTTCATCGCTCCACCAGTCCTGTCCCACGGGTTGCATTTCACCATTGGCCGCTGCGCCAAATGTCATCATGAGTGCAAAGTCAATTGGGAGTTCATATACAAGGTCTGTCAGTGTTTTGGTGGCCGCACGTTCAACGGCTCGCTTGTCTGTTTCCAGTGCTTCTCTAAAATCACAAACACGTTGTTCTTGAATTCCAATTCTGGATCCGAAATGCCGAACAAAGACATCTCTCATTCGCATTTTTAGCCAGGCAATGCCATCTTTGGTCATCCATTTTTTTGGGTTTGTAAGTTCAATAAATGCGTTGGCATCGTCCATGGCTTCCGCTTTGGATCGCTGAAGCCAGGCATTGATTTCATCTTCATTGGGCGTTCGAATGGGAGTGTCCTCATATAGTGTTTCGTAAAACGCAGTGACTCTGGCCATTCCGTTGACCCACGGTTGTATTAGAATGTTTGTAAAAAAGTCTAAGCTTCGAGCCTGGGGTTCATTTGGGAGCGATTTTGGAGCTTGGCCTTCAGGTTCGGCTCCAGGCTTCGCTGCAGTCTCAGCTGTATTCTCAGACAAACCGACTGAGTCATCCCCCATGAGAATATTTTGGGCTCTGGCTTCTTGAAATGCTTTTTTCGCGCGAGTAAAGAATCCATCGATTTCGTCTCTATTCAAATTGACCAAATATCTTTCAAATGAATTAAACATTTTTTCATAAATCATGAGTGCATAGACGGTGCATCGTCGTGAATGAAATTCTGATAATTGGGCGCGCATAATTTCGGGTTGTTCAAGTGCTTGTGAGATGGCGAATTGAGCATCCAAATCCTGGGTTTGGCGTGCCAACACCAATGCTTCTTCTGTCGCAATGCGGGCGATTCTTTTGGAGATGTCCAGCTCCAAATCCAAGACACGTTTTTGATTTTCTGTTTGCATGAGCATCTGACCTGGTTTTGGAAGCTGAGGCAAAAACCACAATCCGCCATTGAGTTGAGTTGGAGTGATCCCTTTTCTGGCGACCAATTTAAAATTAGGAAACATACTCCAGACGGTGGCACTGGGAACTATAGACAGCATGAGCCGGGGCCAAAACGTGACGTAATGCCATAAAACAGCGAGTCTTCCCATTGAACTCGAAAATAATGTCCAGCTGGAAAGCATGGACAAACATGACTTCATGAAAGTTTGGTCAATGACTCGACGGCTACCTGGAATAATATTTCCAGTTTTCCGATTATATTTATATTGAACCAGAACTTCAGGCTTACTTTTGTCTGCCGGCAAAAGATTTCCTTGTTCGTCAAATCGATATTGAAACAAGGGGATATCTGCACCATCTCCGGGTTGCATGGCTTCTAATTTATATTTTCCTCCCAAAATTCCTATTTTGGCCTCCAGAGCTTGAACATATTCTTTTGCGGCGGGCCAAATATCATCGTTAAAGCGTCTCCATTTCAACTGTGTTTTTCCAAAAACCTTCGATTCTTTTTTTAGATCTGAACCTTCTTCCGTTGTTTCAACATCGGCATTTCTTTTGGCCCAGTCCTCATGAAATTTAAGCCATTCTTCGCTTTTGAAATCTTCCTGGATGAGTTTATAGACTTGTAGAACGGTCTGATAGGTTGCCACAGATCCAATTTCGCATGAAAAATAGAACAAAGTCATAATGGGAAATCTAAGATTCATGAGACCTTGGATGGTGCTCGGCATGTGGAAGAATGAACCGCTCGTCTTCCAAAACGCCTGCCAGTGGAGGTGATTGGCACCGGTTAATATGCCGGCCAGACCATTTCCAGCATCTTGCAAAAGACCGACAGTTTCCATGGCGTAAGTACCGAGTGTGTCCGGTGCAACCGCATATGCCGCTGCTGCCGTGGCCAAGGCGTAGACGTATCCAAGGCCCCCCAATGGTTTGTATCCATTTAATCTTTGCAATGATAAAAGAAATCGTTTTCGTAACCCTTGCTCTTTGGCAGATGTCAGGGCCACTTTTTCCATGGCTTTGGCCACGGCTTGCTGGCGCTCTAAGAAAGGGTCTTCAAGATCTGCCTTGGAAGGTCTCAGCATATATGCCTCAACCAATTTCCCAATGGCCAGTTTGAGTTGGACCACAGAATCTTGTGGAAGTTGGGAGGTTTCGGCACTGTGATTGACCAGGGCATCGAAATATTGAATGGCTTCGCCAAGGGTTTGGGCTTGTGTGATTCTGGGATCTTTGAGTTGGGATAATGAGTTAAAAAGAGTGGCCTGCGCATCTACAAACTCGGAACATGTGACGCGACTGAGAAAAACTTGCTGAACTTTACTTTGACCTGGAAGTCTATAATCGACGGTGATGAGCTTATGATTGGCTTTGACAGAGACGATGTCACACTTTGATAAATCAATTCCAAAAAGCCCCAAAAAGACTGGAATGCGACCCACGGGATACATGTTTAAATCGATAATTCGAGGGAGTGATTCTATTCCCTCGCTGTCTTTGACAGGCAAAAGAACCACATGATCTTTGGTTGCAATAATTCCTCTACACGGAAAAAAATGAGTTCGAACTATCTTTTTCCCAGACCAAAATTCTATTCTGCGAATCGTTTTTCCATCTGGCGCAACAAAACCTTGAGAATCGTCATTTGAATAGAATTTTTTGATCGCAATTTCTGATGCGGCCTCTTCTGATTCATCATTTTCTGAATAAAAAACTCGAGCAGTGAGTCCCTTCGGATGGACGGGACCCGAGATGTCACCTTCCTTCTCGGACAGCAACAGAAATGGATCTGAATCTAAATTAAAGTGAGTGAATCGATTTTTAGAAATTGATTCAAATGCATCTCTCAGTCGCATGAGTTCTTTAAGAACCGCTTCATCCTTTTTCATCATCTCAGCGGTGGGATTGTCGACTTTGACTGCTTTTCGAATAAAATAATTGTATAACCCGTCTTCATCTTGGATGGCAGGCATTGTGAGTTTAATGAGCTGATTTAAATCTTCTATTTCCTTGGGTGGTTTGATGTTTCTGAGTTGCGGGGGTAGTGCATCTGGCGGTGATTTTGGTTCCTTGGCTTCATCAAAGGCTGTCTGGGCATGTGTCTTTAACAGTTCTTTGGGATCCGGATCAGAGAAATCTTCATCCCTCAACGGAGCCAGGCGAACGGCATGAGTTCTTAACAAATCTCCCAAACCGCTAATCCCGGTCACATATTCAATATGAGCACATGCTCGGGCGATTTCATGCCGTATGGTCCAATCGGGATCTCCGGTGAGCTGATCAAACGCCCGACTTTGGAGTTGAAGTTCAAAAGCGGACAGCAATTCCAAAACATCCTCTGTCATGGCAATGGGTGTTTTTTGAGGAATCTTACCCTCATATTGAATGTGGATGGAAGGGTGAACTGGATGACGTTCGATCGCATTTATTTTAACACCGGTCGGAAGTGGCATCACCATAATGGGAATGGCGGGGGCTTCTGTATTTTTCGACATGGCCGTTAAAAGCGATAAGTTTATAAAATAGATTTCATCAGATACATCGTTAGGTGTTAAGACAGCATATCGACCCAAACTCACTGCTTGTTTGACTTTGATGGGAATAAATTTGGCGAATGAATCATCGACTTGAACGATGCAACCATCAGGGGCAGGTCGAAAATAAAATCTTTGGCCATTGGGATCGTTAATATAAGGGATTCTACTTCTTTGTGCCCAGAGTTCAGATGAACGTTCTGTTGGAACCTGCGACTGATTCTGATAAAAGAACGGGTTTTCTTTCCATGAGTTTGGATTGATTTTGGGTTTGCCATCTTCCTCTTCGGTTTCAGCGCCAGCCTGGCCAGATGCAGAGGCAGTGGCCGAAGCGGATGCCACGGCTGTTGAACCATCTAGACCGGGCGATGAGAATGTATAAATGTCATCAAAAATTCCTATTTTTTCTATGGATTCATTGGCGTCAACCTGATGTAAAATCATTCCAATCATGTTTCGTTCATGATCCCGTCGAACGATGACGACCCATTTTTTCTCGGGTCTGAGAAGGGTATTTGGATCGCCAGTCACTGGGACAAAAATGTCTTCTGGCATTTTGAATGAAGATAAAACTTTGGAATTAAATATGAGGCCAAAATAAGAGTCTTCGGATGAAGAAGTGAGTTTTGTTTTTGGGATAATCGTATCGAGTGAAGGTTCGGTGATTGCCGGTTTTGTTTGAGGGAGAGTGTCAATTCGGCCCTGCTCCAATCCCGGAATGAGGCGATTTGGATTCCAAGATTTTAAAAGATCAAATGAGGGAGATGTTGTTCGGGGTTGGTAGATTGGAATTCCGCCATTGGCGATATAGGGATCTCCCACTTTTGTTTGCTCATAGCCCTCGGATCCAGCATCAATGACGCTATCGTATTTGTGTTTCGGGAGATTGGGATCATTCGGAGGGGCGCGATCGAAAAAGAAACCTTCTTCTGGCATCTGTGGAGTGGATGTGCGATCTATGATCAAGCGAACTCGATTTAATTTGGGTTCATTGATAATGCGGTATGAAGTCGCAATATCCCCGCTTCCAATGGATTGTGATTGAGGGAAAGGTTTAACCACCACACGATAAGATGTGGACATGTCACTATTTTGATTGGCCGTAAATTGCGAGATCTTTACTTGATCTTTGGCCGCGCTCATCTGAAGGACAATTTCTTTATTATTTGCAAACTGAGGTCCCAAAGTTTCAGGAACATTTTTAATATATTGAGACCAAATTCGAGTGGTTTGATAGGTCATCCCTGCGGCGGCAAGGCCAGTGAAGAGACCTTCAAAAAATTGTTTATTGCGGAAAAAATCGTAAGATTGCCAAATTCCTAAGGCAGACGCTAGGCTCCATACGGTCTTAGGTAAAAATCGAGCGGCTCCCTGAAATAAAAGCGCCATGGGAAGCAAGGTCATTACATTAACACTAAATCGTTCGCCCCATGTGTCCGTGGGTGCGGGTGGGGGATTTGTTCCATAAATGTTTTGGTATAGATTGGGAGACGCGTGGTCCAAATTGGGGGCCGATGCCATGAGTGCTGAAAAGATCACCGTACCTGTAGAGACTTGCCAGGGAAGAGTCCAAATGCAAAAAGTTTCTAGCGTCGCTAAGGGAATACCAATGGCGAGCGATTCCAATGTGAGACCAATGACTCCGGGATGAAGAGGTAGGACAGATGCCGGGGCATTGTGAACTTTATTCCAGAAGTCTTCCTTTTTGACGAGTAACATGGGGGCGTCATGAGATTGGGTTTTGCCAAAGAGCCAGAGCAAATAGGCAATATCTAAGGCGGAAGCTTCATTGGGATCTTTGGGCAATAGATCCAGTTCTTGCTTAAAAAATAATGGATATTGATCATTTAATCTTTTAAAAAGATTTGCGTAGATTATTTTTTTAAGTGACGGATAGAGGGAGTCTACGGTTTTAAAATATTCTCCGTCTTCTGATGTGTTTGAAAAAGTTCCCCTCAAGAATTTATCTATATCGATCTCTGAACTTCCGAATTTTTCTAAAAGAATTTTTTTCTTTCTGACATCTTCTGAAATGGCCTCACACACTTTGATTAATGTTTTCCGAAAATCATCATTGGGCATTTGCCATAGGAGTTGGTCATATGATTTCTTGTCACCATTTTGAATCAATTGAACGCCAACCAGCAGTCGATCGATATTGCGATCGTACTCTTGCATGAGAGGCAGAGCTCCCATGAGATCGTATAGTTTTTCATGATATAAAAATAAATCGGACGGATGGAGTCCCAGAAGATCGGCGGATGATTGGGTGATTAAATCTGCTTCTTTACGATGCCCACGCGACTTTTCCCAATCAATGATTCTCACGATGAAATGCAAAAGGGCATAGGTCTCAATGGCTTTCTGGGCCGCCACCATGGGGGCTTCGATTTCAAATAAAATTTTCTCTGCCTCTTGATTTAAAAAATCGGACAATTCTTGCAGTGATTTTTTTTCCTCTGGAGACGTCGTGGCGAGGGATTGAACGGCAGACAACCCAGCCAATGTATTTAAA
>CAZDSE010000011.1:0-2598 GCA_964507905.1 uncultured bacterium
GGTTGTGACACGTGATTGATTTTTGGGCATTTTTGGGGTACATTGGCTCCTCTTTATTATGATGTTATTTTGCATTCGATTTTCTCTCATTTTCTTAGGGCTATTGTGCTTAATTGCATCCAAGCTTTTTGCTTCTCCCGCAGATACATTTGGGCTCAGTTCCAAGGCATCGGCCACAGCGAGTTTGGTGACACGGTCGACCCCAGATCCTTTTGGCGTGTATTTGAATCCGTCTGTCGTTTCGGGCGCTCAAAAATTAAAGCTGACGTTGGGCATTTTAAATACGGCTGATTTTTTTCATCCCATTCAAAATGTGGTGGTTCAAAATGCGCTGAGTGGGAAATCACTGGAGCGGGGGAATATCAATACGAATTATTCCAATTTAACGGGGATTAATTTTGGAATATTGATTCCGTTCCCAAATGCGCCGATGAAGTCCACAATGGGCGCGTCCGGATTTTTACCATTTGGTTCATTGGCCTCTATTCAAAGTTCCCAGCAATATGTTCCCCTCTATGATTTATTTTTTGCACGTCCCAAGCGATTTTCTTTAGTTACCGGATTTGGATTTGAGCCCATTTCGAACGTGTCGTTTGGAATCGGAACCAACATGTATTTAACTTCAGGTGCCAACACAAAAATTAATTTAAATAGCACAAATTCAACAGTGGATTTGGCAATGGACATTCGTCCGGCGATTGCACCCATTGTTGGGACGCGAGTGGCTTTTGGAAATTATCAAATCGGTGCGTCATATCATGCGTCAGTCAACTATGCGATGATTTTGGAAAATCATACCGATCTTGTGTTGTTTGGATCAACGACAGAAGGTGGAGATGTTTCATTTCCGGTTATGGAATTTTTGGCTCGGTCATCCATGTTTTATGATCCCCAAATGGTGGGCATGACCGTCAGTCGTCTGTTTCAAAATGGATTAGAATTGATGGCCGGAGCCACTTGGAAAAATTGGAGTCGCTATAAAACATCAATGACCCATGTGGAGTTTACAAATCCGGGTGGTATTTCGGCCTCCGTGCCAGAAGTAAATTTTAGAGATGTGATCTCTCCCAGTATCGGATTTGAATTTCCCTGGAACCAGTGGTGGATGAGAGGTGGCTATCGATTTGAACCCCAGCATTTGAAATTCCAAGACGATAACAGTAATTTTTTGGATACCGATATTCAAATTGTGTCGTTGGGGTTCGGAAAAAATATTTTTGGATTTGATATCGACTTTCATTGTCAGTATCACAAACTCATGGACCAAAAGGTCATTAAAGACGATCCAACTCAAATCGGCTATTCGGAAAACGGGTATACCCTGGGTGGGTCACTCATTAATTATGGTTTAACCATCGGTCAATCTTTCTAAGCCAAACCCATGAAACGCCTGACCATTCAAGATTTTCAAAATAAAAAAACTCAGAGAGAAAAAATTGTCGCTTTGACGGCATACGATGCCACATTTGCCGCTCTCATTGATGACTGCGTGGACATGGTTTTGGTGGGAGATTCCCTGGGGATGGTGATTCAAGGAAAAGAAAACACACTGGATGTTTCGTTAGACGACATGGTGTATCACACCCGAGCCGTGGCTTCGCGGCTTAAAAAAGCGCATTTGGTTTCAGATATGTCTTTTTTAAGTTATCAACCATCGACAGAAAAAGCGATTGAGAGTGCGGGACAACTTTTAAAAGCAGGCGCTCAAAGTGTGAAACTCGAGGGAGGAAGAGAGGCGTGTGACATTATCCAAGCGCTGACAAAGTGGGGGATTCCAGTGATGTCCCATATTGGACTGACTCCACAGTCGGTTCATCGGTTTGGGGGATTTAAAGTTCAGGGCAAAAACCCAGAAAGTTTTGATCGACTTTTGAATGATGCGAAGGCAGTGGAAGAAGCCGGGGCGTATGCTCTGGTCTTGGAATCCATTCCAATGGCCCTTGCAAAAAAAATTACAGAGAATTCAAAAATTCCAACGATCGGCGTGGGGGCTGGAGTTCACTGTGATGGCCAAGTTTTGGTTCTCTATGATCTATTGGGACTCCATCCAGAGTTTAAACCCAAGTTTGTAAAATTCTATGCCAATCTATCAGAACAGATTCGGGCGTCCATCCATCGCTATGCCCAAGATGTGAGGGAAGAGAAGTTTCCCTCCGATGAATATTCCTTCTAATAAAGATATTGATATTCTTTGAATATCACATAAATCATTCTATTTATGGTGAAATGCATCGAGACAGTCGAAGAGATGAAGTCGTGGTCTCAATTGAGAAAAAAAGAGGGAAAATCCATAGGTTTTGTTCCGACGATGGGGGCGCTACATGAAGGGCACTTGTCATTGGTGAGATTGGCCAAACAAAATGCAGATCTTGTCATGGTTAGTATTTTTGTTAATCCGCTGCAGTTTGGACCCGCAGAAGATTTGAATTGGTATCCGAGGACTTTGGAAAAAGATTTAGAGTTGCTTCAAAAAGAAAATGTGGATGGCGTCTTTATTCCCTCTGCACTTGAGATATATCCCAAGGAATTTGGGACTGTGGTGTCTCTTAAAAATTTATCTCAACATTTATGTGGCATAAGCCGACCCGGTCATTTTGA
>CAZDSE010000011.1:2608-16115 GCA_964507905.1 uncultured bacterium
TTAAGCTGTTTAATATTGTTCAGCCGGATGTGGCCATATTTGGCAATAAAGATTTTCAACAACGTAGAATTATAGAAAAAATGGTAGAAGATTTTAATTTGAATGTAAAAATTATCGCTGCCCCGATTGTTCGAGAATTAGATGGTCTGGCCATGAGTTCGAGAAATCGATATCTAACGAGCGACGAAAGAAAAAGAGCGACTGGTCTCTATCGATCGTTAAGTGAGGTCGAAAGAAAGTTTAAAACAGGAGAGCGAAATGTGAAGACGCTTATCGCCCATGCACGCAATCTGATTGACAATCCATCTCCCGCCCACATAGACTATGTCGAAATTTGTGATGCAAATACTCTGGAAACGATAAAAGAAGTAAACCGACCCGCCCTGTGTGCGTTGGCGGTTTATTTTGGAAAAACAAGACTCATTGATAATATTCTTTTAAATTCATGACAGCGATTAAAAACTTTTTTAAAAATAATTTCTTGGCTGGGCTCTTGGTATTGGCCCCAGTGGTGGCCACTTATTATCTGATTCTTTTTATGTTGGGGATTATGGATAAATTTCTTCCATGGTGGATGGATCCTCAGACCTATCTTAAATTTAAAATTCCCGGTCTTAGAATCATATTGACGTTAATTCTCATTGTGACTGTGGGTGCCCTGGGACGGTATTATATATTTCGACTCTTTTTTAAATGGGGAGAAGATCTTCTTCATAAACTGCCAGTTGTGAGTGGGATTTATGCCGCCATTAAAAAACTTGTTCAAACGTTTATGGGTTCAAGCAAACAAAGTTTTAAAAATGTGGCCTTGATTGAATTTCCGCGTCAGGGGCTCTACAGCATCGGATTTTTAACGGGCGTCAATGAAGGGGAAACTCAAGACAAGACCAAAGAAAAAGTCCTTAATGTATTTATCCCAACGACACCCAATCCCACTTCAGGATATTTTGTGATGGTTCCTGAAAATCAGATTACCAAGCTCAACATGACGGTGGAACAAGCGTTCGCGCTGATTATGTCGGGAGGAGTGGTGACTCCAAAATCAGTACAGCCAAAATCCTAACGTGACCGAAAACGTCAAAATTGTTTGTACGAATAAGAAGGCCAGCTTCAATTATTTTCTTGAAGAGCGATTTGAGGCGGGCATTGTTTTGACGGGTACGGAAGTAAAATCACTTCGTCTCGGGCAAGCGAACTTAAGCGATAGTTATGTGATTGTGAAGCTGGACGGTGCGGTTCTTTTAAATTGTCACATCAGCCCGTATTCAGCAGGGCATCAGTTTAATCATGAACCCACCCGGACTCGAAAATTATTGCTTCATCGGAGTGAACTTCATAAGCTCTTTGGACGGACAGAAACCAAAGGGTACAGTCTTATTCCCACCAAAATTTACTTTCTCCGAGGGAAGGCAAAAGTTGAGATAGCTCTTGCCAAGGGAAAAAAGAAGGGCGATAAAAGAGATACCATCCGTCGTAGAGAAGAGGATCGTGAGGCACAGCGGGCGATGAGAAGTAAAAGGTCATGATGCGTGCTTAGTCTGCTTCCAGACATCCTTGAGACACGCTGACGCTATCGTCTCTTCAGGATGTCTGGAAGCAGACTAAGCGCGAAAGATCTCTTCTTATGCTATAATGACTTTTGGGGGCGACCTGGTTTCGACGGGGATATGAAGCTTACGTGTGGCATGTCGAGGTCCTGTAGCTCGTAAAACGCAGGAACTGTTTAATTGCCAACGAGCAATTAGCACTCGCTGCTTAATTTAAGTAGCGCGTCTTTTTAGGTTTTGCCTGTAGGGCTTAAAAAGGCGACGATCATACAGGATGGCCTCAGTAGCCGCTTTTGATACTGAGGTGACATTGAAAAAGCTATCTTTGGGTTGAGCTCGCAACTTAGCGCACTCAAGGAGACATTTAAACATGCTGCTAAACATGTAGTCACCGAAGGGGAGTATTCTCGGACGCGGGTTCGATTCCCGCCGCCTCCAAATTTAATCAAACTTTTCTTGATTTTCGATTTCATCTCTACCGGCGGGATCAAAACCTTGGATGTTGAGACCGTCATAAAACCAAGGAAACATATCCCTTCGAAGTTTTGCCATCCACGTTTTGTTTTCTGATTTTCTCTTTAAATTATAAAAGATGACGCCTTCTGCAAAAACTTTTTCATCGGACCCTTTTTTGGATGCGCGCTTGGTAAAAAGACGCGAATGAAGATGGTCTTTAAACCATGCACTCCAATTGTCATAGTTTCGGTCATGTTCATCAAATGATTTATATCTCAAGTTTGTAATAGAAAGATCAAATGGATACCATTCATGGACATCTAATTTGTACGGATTCCCTTGGAGTTTGGGGCCAATCACTTCACCGGCATATTCACCATCCATGGGAACGACCCCTTTGGCCGCTGAATTTAAAATTCCCTCAAGAATAAAGTTTTGCCCTTTTGCAATGAGAAGGGGATCAATGAGATTTTTTCTATTTTGAATTGCCAAAACTTTCCCATTTTGAAGTAAGATCTTTACATTGGTACCATGGAGCTTTTCAACTGCAAACGTGTCCTTGTCTTCAAATACCCATTCGTATCCAGGATTGAGTCGATTGACCGCCAGATAGACTTCGGGAGTTCTCAGCTGAAACTGACGACCCATTTTTTTCCATTGCTCACCATCTACTTTGAATGTTTGTCGGATGAAAGGGCAATAGACTTTTGGAAAATCTGTCATGGGAAGATCTGACTTTGGAGTGGATCTGGTGATCACTTGATCTTGACCGTAGACGAAACGTTCGGCGGTAACCGCAGTGCCGAACTCTTTTTCTGTTTGTGCACGCATCGCTGGTGCTCGTTCATTGAGATAAGATTCAAGAGCTTCCGGAGTAGAAACGTCATATTGCACGGTCCAGTTTAAGAGGTTGCTTTCGGCCACTTCGATTTTGGGGCGATAAATGCGTGCCACTTTAAATCCGGGAGTTTCCAGAACTTGTTGCACATGCTCCGGAATCCATTTTGCAAATTTAGAGGCGATCTTCTTGTCAACTTTAAGGACGACTTCGTAAATCATAAAATAATATAGAATGAGATAAATTTGATTTGCAAGTAATAAGTGAAATATTTTAAACTGTGCGTCACTCACAATGACGACTCAAAATCATTTATCCCAAGGAACAGAAAAAAAAGCCTTACTGAACGAAGCATTGGCCTATTGTCGGCGATATTTACCGCGGCAAGGACGGCTTGAAGACTTTATTCATCACAATACGCTCCATGCCTTTACAGATCGCCCATTTGATGATGCGGTTTGGGAGGCGTGGGCATTGTATGGCAATCATCCTTATCCAAAATTAAAAGATTACCATGAGTGGCTGGCTTGCGGGGAAATCGATCGCGATGATTTGTTTCGGTTGATTGAAGAAGAGGTGCCAGGGATTTTAAGTAGGCCATTCAAAGTGGCTCAATATTCTTTTTCGGGAAGAGAATTGATTGAAACGCTTTTTTTGGAGACCAAACAAAAATTTAGATTTTATGAAATATATGGTCTGAAATTTCGGACCGCAGAAAAAATATTTCATAAGTGGAACCTCATTCTGCTTAAATTCGCAAATCAGAAGAAAGTGGATCTCAACATTCCAAACCTTTTTCAAAGAAATTTTTTTGATGTGAAATCTCGTGTTTTTCATGAGGCCTTAGATGAGACGTCAGGTTTGGTCTTGCGATGTCTGTCTGCCTACTTTGATCAAGGAGTGAGTCACCTGGATCTTCCCGAAATAAGACAAGATTTGCTCTCATTTTTCATTTCGCTTGGGGAAAGACCACTTCCCTTTGCCAGTGTCTGGAGAAAAACACTGGCCATTAATATCAAGGTTTATCAAAACAAAACCCAGTTTGGGACTTCAGCCGATATTCTCTCAGATATTTTAAAGGTTCTGGGCATTCCTTCCGGCGAGTGGAATCACTTTCTTTTTTCTTTATTTTATAGATTTAAGGGGTGGAGTGCGTTCTTGAGGTCGAAGGAAAGTACGCATAAGGATTTGTTTTATGATTTTTCGGTGATCTTGGGGTTGTGCGAATTAAGTCGAATTCAAGAGTGTTATAGATTCAATAGACAAAAAATTGAAACGATTGGAAAGAATCTCCCATCGGTTCATTTGGTTCAAAAGCTTTATGAAAATAATTTGCGACGAATCATTCGCTACTTATTGGATCATCAAATCAGCAGCAGAAAACTTTTGCAAGTTGATGATAAGGAGTTACTACCGCTATTTGAAATATGTGTGAGTTTTCATAATTTTTTAAAGAGAAGAATTTTTCAGAGAGCGCTGGATCAAAAATCGGAACGACATTTTTTAAGTGCTGTGGCGCAGGCAAAAAAAGTTCAACCTGGGCAACCCTCTCCACCAAAGTTTGTGGCATTGTTTTGCATCGACGAAAGAGAAGAGTCAATGAGGCGTCATTTGGAGGAATGTGAGCCAGGTGCCAGGACCGAAGGTACTGCAGGACATTTTGGATTAAATATGGAGTTTCAAGCATATCGCAGAAGTCATTTTCGAAAGCTGTGTCCAGCCCCGCAAACTCCGTTTCTGCGCGTGAAAGAGATCGCGGTGACGAAAGTCGAAGGACTGATGGATGGCTTTGGAAAGATAGCGATGGGACTTGAGAGAGCCACGCTTCATCCGATTTATGGGACACTTATAACACTGGGATTATCTCCCTTTATATCTTTTTTTCTTTTTTTTAGATTATTTTTCCCAAGATCATATGGCGCAGTCAAAAGAAAGTTACTGACGCTGCACTTTGCACAAGATTGGAAATCGACGTTTACCATGGAGCCATTGGAGGCCACGGCCGTGAAGGATTATCACTCGCGTGTGGTGGATGCCATGGGCAGAACTCTCATTTCTAGTGGGATGAAAACAATTACCGCTCCATATGTCTTTATCGTCGGGCATGGATCGACGAGTTTAAATAATCCCCATGAAGCCGCTCATGATTGTGGGGCGTGTGCGGGAGGCAGGGGATGGCCCAATGCCAAATTATTTTCAGAGTTGGCCAATCGACCTGATGTGAGAAAAACCTTTACTTCAATGGGGTTGGACATAGCGCCGGATACCCGATTTATTGCGACGTATCATAATACCAGCAGTGATGATGTGGAATTTATGGATTTGCCCGATTCCATTCCGGATGATTTGAAACATGTGATTGAAGTATTTCGATTGGCAGCCAAGAAAAATGCATTTGAACGAAGTCGCAGATTTTTGGATGTGTCTTTTCCAAGAGATGTCAATCAAGCAAAATCGGTCATGGTCCGACGGAGTTTGGCGTTGGATCAAGTGAGACCCGAATATGGGCATGCCACCAATGCGTATCTTGTGATTGGTTCTAGGGATTTAACGAGCTCTCTTTTTATGGATCGGCGCTGTTTTCTTTGCTCATACAATTTTAGAGATGATCCAGATGGGCAATATTTAAAAGGAATTTTGAGTACGGTGCTCCCGGTATGTGTGGGCATAAATCTCGAATATTATTTTAGTTGGGTTGATAAACAGGGATATGGGTGTGCCACAAAAATTCCGCATAATATTAATGGGCTCAATGGCGTTATGAATGGATATATGAGTGATCTGCTCTTGGGGTTACCTCTCCAAATGACAGAAATCCATCGACCCGTTCGATTAAAAGTCTTGATTGAGGCACCGCTAAAACAAATCAAGTCGCTTTTTCAAGAGTTACATGAATTCAAAGAAGAGGTCTGTCACGAGTGGTTTTATCTTGGCATCTTAGATACAGATACCAAAAATATTTTTCATTGGTCGAATGGTGAGTTTAAAATTTTTAAATCGACGGCTGCTGAATTACCTGAGTATTCAGATTCAATAAGTTTTATTCAAAAAAGACGTGATTATTTGGAGTTTGCAGTTCGGAAATAATACTATGGAAGTGATACCAAATTATTTTTTATTGATCACTGCGCTCATCTGGCCATTGATGAAATGCGTGGCGCAGGCCGTGGTGAGTTCTTCTATGGGCAGGGGGCGTGTTTATCCGGTTTTAAGTCGGATCAATTATTTTTTTGGGTTCATGTCCATTCTGATTACTGGGGTGGTGCTGCTTAAATTTTTTGGAATTTCTGATGCGCAGTCTGATTGGATTATTCAATACAAGGGCAAGATCCCTCTGCGATTTACACTGTCTCATTTGAGTCTGCTCTTTTGGAGCTCAAAAAATGTTATGATTTTTTTAATTGAGATTTTTAGTCTGCGATATTTTTTTAATGAGCCTGGGTTGGGAAAATTTAATTTTACAATCTCCATGTTTTCATTTGCCTTGAATCTGGTTTTTTTGTCCGGATCATTCGCACCATTTACTCTGGGATGGGAGCTCATGGGGTTGGCCTCAGTGATTTTGATTGCGTATTTTGATCATCGAAGGGTGAGTGTTGAGAGATCGTTTTTGGCATTGCTGTTTTATAAACTCGGAGATTTCTTTCTTTTGGCTGGATTGCTCTATATCGCCAATACAACTACCGTCGAATCCTTTGGTGATTTTAGAGAACTGGTTGATTCAAATTTGGGTGTTTGGATCTTATGTCTATTTATACTGGCCGCTTTTGTGAAGTCAGGACTTTTGCCTTTTTCGTTTTGGTTGCCCCGGGCCATGGAAGGACCAACCCCATCGAGTGCACTTTTTTATGGAGCTCTGAGTGCACATGCGGGCGTATTTCTGATTTTACGCGTAACGATTGCCATGGGGGGGATGCCAGCCATTCCGATGTGTCTGATACTTTTGTGTGCGGGCATGACTTCTATTTTTGCGTATCTCATGGCCATCACCCAGACGGATGTAAAAAATCAAATTATGTATTCCACTCTATCTCAGATTTCGGTTATTTTTATTGAAATCGCATTGGGATGGACAAGCTTGGCTCAGGTTCATTGTATCTTACATATGTTCTTTCGGTTGTTTCAGTTTCTCATGGCGCCGTCGGCCATATACCTGTCCCACGAGAAAGATTTCTTAGGAGTCTCAAGTGTCAAGTCGCCAAAGTGGTCTCAACTCATTTGGTGGCTCAGCATCAATGAATTTGGATTGGCCATTTTGTGGCGAAAGGTGGCTGTAGAGCCGATTCTTTGGGTTGGCCAATTATTTACAAAAATCAATCGAAGGGCTCGATATCTCCTTAAGCAAACCTTGCCTTTGTCATTGAGATCAATGGAACGTAAAAACAATGATGGGGTGCGCTATCTGTTGTTTATTTTTGTTTTAAGTATACCCATCATTCTTAAAAGTCATATGCATGTTTCCGTTCTGGGGATTGTTGGTTTTCAAGTGATCGCGCTTATTTTTTCTTTAATGACGATCGAAGAGAAAAAGATTTCTCAAGCTTTTTTTAATCTTATTTTCTCCGGAGCTTTTTTGGTGGTGAGTTACTATTTTTCAGTTAAGACAGAGCATATCGAGATGTTTTATACACATCTTGGTTTTACGACGTTGGGTTTTTCACTCTTGGGAGCGCTGTTTATATATTTCAGGAATGCGTTTCATCTTCCGGATGGGCATGATTTTTTTGGGTTGTATCGAGTGTCGCCATTCTTAGCCTCACTTTTTGCCATGCTCATTTTATTTGTCATGGGATTTCCAGGGTTTAGTACGTATTTTAGCTATGAGCTTATTTCCGAAGATTTGTCTCATACATCTGCGTTTGCGGGAATTACGGGATTGGTCATATTAAATATCAATGCGTACTTGTGGTTTAATATTTACACCAAATTATTCTGGGGTGCGGGGCCTCAGCATCTTCATATTTCGGATCTGTAAGCTTAATACAATTCTAATTTGGGTTCTTTATTTCTGACTTTTTTGGGTGTGACGAAATTTGTCAGAATGAATAAATAAAAACATAACCATTTCAAATGGTTACATATTCTAATTCAAGGTGATTGTTTGCTTTAATCTGACAACTGATTAAACTGATTATAGTGGCCAAATTGACTGTTGAACGTATGTGGAAAGGGGCAGTGTATGATTTTATTTAATTTTAAAAGCGGTAAGTTGGGAATCATTTTGGGAGTAGGGATGGGATTGTGTTTTGTCCAATGGGGATTTGCTCAAACAAAATCTTCATATGAAGATCGGCTTTCACAAATTGCAGGCAAAGCAGCCGACCAAAATTTGGGGACCATGTCTGGGCGGGATAAGGCAAAACAAAGAAAAAAAGAATTGTTTGATGCCTATACCTATGTGCCCCGAGCAGAAGGTGCACAAAGTGCAGCCATTAAACCAGATGCCAGTCTTTTAAAAGATGAAAATCTTCTGAAAAAAAATGAGGCTGCGACAGATTCAGCCAAAGATGAAACGTTCAGCAAAGATTATGTCGAGTTTCGCAATGACCATAAAGTTCCAAATTACATCGGTGATGATGTGGCCAAGGCAGCATTGAAAAAAACCAAAGATGACACCATGAAAACGGAAGTCGTAAAAATTGTGGAAGCTGAAAAGCTATTGCACGATACGTTTAAAGCCTATCATCAGGAAAAATCAAAAACAGAACTGGAAAGTGGCTTACTTCAAACCATGGGGAATAAAAAAGAGACGGGTTTGGACAAGCAGAAAAAAGAATTGGATGAGCGAATTGATATTATTGGAGATAAAACAGCGAGTATTTTAAATACATCCATTCAAAAGTTATCGAGTTCTAATCTGATAGAAGGGAAGGATACCCAAAGAGAAGTTTATATGGCATCCGGAGGACGGGTGTTTCCAAAGCTTTCTTTGGATGAAGACAAGGACTTTTTAAATGTGAGAAGTAAAGTGATGGATCGGGTGCAAAAAGATTTAATGACGGCCTTGGCCACTGCGATCAATGAATTTTACCATGTGGAGCAAAAAGAAACAGCGAAAGCAGAGATAGAGAAGAAAGAACAACTCTTGGCGTTTGTTCGGGTGGAAGACAAAGCCCAGTCGAGAGAAGAAAACAAAATCGAACGCATTCACGCGATTCAGGAATTTATTACAAAAATTGAAAGAAACCCAAGTTATTTTAGAGGGGCCAGTGGTGAGGGGTCAAAAACACTAACCCCAGAAAGAATTAATGAATTAAAACAGCAATTGAGCCAATTGCTGGGTACGTTGAGTGCGGAAGACCGGGCGATATTTCAACACCAAGCGGATACAAACCGAACCAGACTTGGTGATCCGACGGGGATCGTGAACGGTGCACCGTGTTATGAGGCCAATTGTAATGAAATGGGGGGCTCGGGTTTGGGTCAATCCCAAGCCATGAGATCTGGTAGAGCCGGACAATTTGATCAGAGTTATAGTTCGAGCGGATCTCATCCGGTGCCCCAAAAAGGATCTTCATTTTATGAATCATTTCAACAGCAAGCCAATATCAATAAAGCCAATGGCATGGGCGATCCAAATGGAATGGTCAATGGTGCGCCTTGTTATGATGGATGCGGAGGTGGCGGTGGGGCCACGACTACCAATCAATACAATCAATCCATGGGTCAAGCCATGAACTCAACATCTCCCTATTCGGCGACAGGGTCCAATAATTTTTCTCCCACTTTTGAACAACAAGCGGAAGTCAACCGAGCCAATGGCATGGGCGAGCCCAAAGGAATGGTCAATGGCGCGCCCTGTTATGATGCGTGTCCATAAAAGAGGGGTGTATGTCTTCCCGATTTCTTTTGGGATTTGTTTTGGGGTTTTGCTTTATTCAATCCAGTTTCGCGCAATCGAAATCATCATATGAGGATCGGCTATCCCAAATAGCGGGAAAGGAATCTGACCGCCATTTGGGAACGATATCGGGACGAGATAAAAACGAGCAACGCAAAAAAGAATTATTTGAGGCGTATACCTATGTACCGCGTGATGCGGTCAAAGAAGAGTTATTTAATAAAGACTATGTGGATTTTCGGAATGAACATAAAGTTCCAAACTATATTGGGGATGATAAAGCCAAAGAGGCTTTGAAAAAAGCCAAAGACGAGACGATAAAAACAGAAGTCGTTAAAATTGTGGAAGCTGAAAAACTTTTGCACGATACATTTCAATCCTATCATGAAGAAAAAAACAAAATTGAGATAGAAAGTAGTTTATTAAAAACCATAGGCAATAAAAAAGATACTGGATTTGATAAACAGAAGAAAGAAATGGATGAGCGGATTGATATTATTGGAGATAAGACAGCAAGCATTCTAAGTACGTCCATACAGAAACTAGCAACATCCAATTTAATTCAAGAACCTGAATCCCGAGGGGAAGTCTATATGGCATCGGGGGGACGGGTGTTTCCCAAACTCTCACTAGATGAAGACAAAGATTTTTTAAATGTGAGAAGCAAAGTCATGGATCGAGTTCAGAAGGATTTAATGACTGCGTTGGCATCAGCAATCAATGAATTTTATCATGTCGAGCAAAAGGAAACAGCGAAAGCAGAGATCGAGAAGAAAGAACAACTTTTGGCATTTGTGAGAGTGGAGGACAAGGCAGAGGGACGAGATATCAACAAAGTGGAACGCATTCAAGCGATTCAAGAGTTTATTTCAAAGATGGACCGAAATCCCAATGATTCTTCATCTGAAGGAGGAATGAAGGTGCTCTCTCAGGATCGGATTAATGAAATCAAACAAAAATTGGCTGAATTGATTAAAACATTAAGTGGAGATGATAAAAAACGTTTTGAACAGATGTCCGGATCATTCAATCGGGCCACAGATGCACAAACGGGGCAAGCAGCCAAATTTCATCAGGATTATGATCCGATTGGACCACCGGAGGGATCATTGCCTCCCGTCTCTGCACAACCAGCGGGACGATATGATCAGGGGTATGATCCGGTTGGGCCACCAGAGGGCTCCATGCCTTCTCCCACTGCTGAACCCGGTGGACGAGTTGATCAAGGGTGGGATCCCGTCGGTCCACCGGAACAGAAGTAGACATGAAAGTAGGGGATGACAAAAAGATTTATGCGAAGAAGTAATTTAATAGAGGTATGGTTCATGTTGGCGGGCGGGATGAGTTTATGTTTTCTTCACTTTGGTTTCGCGCAATCGAAATCATCATATGAGGATCGGCTATCCCAAATAGCGGGAAAGGAATCTGACCGCCATTTGGGAACGATATCGGGACGAGATAAAAACGAGCAACGCAAAAAAGAATTATTTGAGGCGTATACCTATGTACCGCGTGATGCGGTCAAAGAAGAGTTATTTAATAAAGACTATGTGGATTTTCGGAATGAACATAAAGTTCCAAACTATATTGGGGATGATAAAGCCAAAGAGGCTTTGAAAAAAGCCAAAGACGAGGCTCTAAAAACAGAAGTGGTAAAAATTGTAGAAGCGGAAAAATTACTTCACGATACATTTCAAGCCTATCACGAAGAAAAAACAAAGACAGAACTTGAAAGTAACTTACTTAAAACCATCGGAAATAAAAAAGACACAGGATTGGATAAGCAGAAAAAAGAGATGGATGAACGAATTGATATTATTGGCGATAAGACGGCCAGTATTTTAAATACATCGATTCAAAAATTATCGACTTCCAATCTTATTAATGAGCCCGAATCTCGAGAAGTCTATATGGCGTCAGGTGGACGGGTTTTTCCAAAACTCTCCATGGATGAAGACAAGGACTTTTTAAATGTGAGAAGCAAAGTCATGGATCGAGTTCAGAAGGATTTAATGACTGCGTTGGCATCAGCAATCAATGAATTTTATCATGTCGAGCAAAAGGAAACAGCGAAAGCAGAGATCGAGAAGAAAGAACAACTTTTGGCATTTGTGAGAGTGGAGGACAAGGCAGAGGGACGAGATATCAACAAAGTGGAACGCATTCAAGCGATTCAAGAGTTTATTTCAAAGATGGACCGAAGTCCCAAAGATTCTTCATCAGAGGGAAAGGCAGTGTTTGGCATAACGCAAGAGCGGATTGATGACATCAAACAAAAATTCGCTGAATTGATTAAGGTATCCAGTGGGGAAGATAAGGCACGTTTTGAACGGATGGCAGACACCTTTAATCGAGAGACAGATCCACAATCTGGAAAGCGAGAAAAATTTTATAAATATTACGATCCGATTGGCGGACCGAGGGCAAGTTCGGCATCGACTCCAGTGGGAGCGCCTGTCCCCGGTTACGGCACGTCTCAACCCGGACAAGGAGGAAATTATGTGGATGGTCCTGCTGCGGTCACGCCATCCCCACCGGCCGGTTCTCCAGATCCTCCACCGGGATCGCCCGAGCCATGAAGTAAAAAGTCAGGTCGATTTTTTTCTCATCCGGACATTCTTCGGAGTGACTTCGACGAGTTCGGAGTCGTCGATATATTCCAAACAATCTTCTAAATCCATGATTTTGGGAGGTTCGAAGTGGTCGCTCGTTCCTTCGCCTTTGGACCGGACATTGGAGAGATGTTTTTCTTTACAGACATTGACCCGCATGTCATCGCCTCTCGAATTTTGTCCAATCACTTGGCCTCTGTAGACGGGAATTCCAGGCCCGATAAATAATCGTCCACGTTCTTGCGAGTTATTGAGTCCATAAAAATTAGTAAGTCCTGTTTCGTGCGAGACCAGAGAACCTCGATCTCGTTCTTTTAATATTCCAATATCGGGTTGATATTGATGAAAGAGCGTATTCATGATCCCCAAGCCTTTGGTATCGGTTAAAAATTCAGAACGAAATCCAAAAAGTTCTCGGGTTGAGACAATAAATTCAAAATGGACAATATTGTTTTCCATTTTTACATTAATGAGTTCCGCATGTCGTTCGCCCATCTTTTGCATAATAACTCCACGATACTGTTCTGGAACTTCGATAAATACTTTTTCAAATGGGGCATGGGTTTTTCCGTTGATCTCTTTGGTAATGACTTGAGGACGAGAGACTTCAAATTCATATCCTTCCCGTCTGATTCTCTCGATAAAAATGGCCAAATGCAGTTCTCCTCTTCCAGATACGACCCAGGTTCCATCGGGGAGATCTTGAACTTTTAATGCCACATCTTTTTCAAGTTCTCGATACAGCCTTTCTCGAATTTGGCGAGAGGTTTTAAATTCGCCTTCTTGCCCAGCGAATGGAGAGGCATTGACACTAAACGTCATTCGGAGAGTGGGTTCTTCGATTCCTAAGATTGGAAGTGCGATCGGATTATCCAAATCTGCGACCGTCTCTCCAATGGTAATGTTTGGAATTCCAGATATGGAGACAATATCTCCTGCCGAGGCTTCATCTATATTGATAGCATCGAGTCCCTTATTGGTCATGAGAGAGGTGAGCGGATATGGCGTCATCAGCCCTGTTCTTGAAATGTGCATGACTTTTTGGCCGGACTTTAATTTCCCGTTATACACTCGTCCCGTTGCGATTCTTCCTTTATAGTTATCCGCCGTAATCATGGAAATTCGCATTTGTAAGGGGCGTGCGACATCACCACCGGGAGACGGGATATGGGTCAAAATGTACTCGAACACAGGAGAGATATCGGTCATTTGA
>CAZDSE010000012.1:0-1904 GCA_964507905.1 uncultured bacterium
CATACCATTGATAGCGCTTATTAAACTGTTCTAATGTAATATCCTCTCCATTAATTTGAGCAACCACGTTGGGTTTCGGAGAAGCAGCATGACTGGTGACAGCAACCAAAAACAATAAAAAATATAAGAATTTATTCATGGTTTTAGAATTATGCTTTAAGACTGAGTGGAAAGCAAGTCTGCTCATTGATATTGCCTAAACTTACTGGGAAATTGCTCAAAAAGAGCCTCGTCGTGTTCAGAAATATCCGATTGTCGCCGATACTCAGGATATTTCACCCTCATATAAATCCAATTGGGAGTCTCTGCATTCTGATTTAAATGATACGCCTCATGAAACCCCACATAGGGATCATACGGATTGTGTCGAGGATCAAATGGATGCTGAAAAACGATATGACGATCTTGCGCATAAGCATAGACTTTGTCATTGTCTACGCTGTGTTTTCCCACAACGGCACTGGCTCCATCTCGAAATTGCGCATGATCCAACGCCCATCGAATATCCACTCCTCGAGCTTTGGCATAATTATTGATAATTTCTCTTTCTTTTTCTGAAACGTGAACTCTCGGACCCAAATAGATAATGGTATTAAATGTGTCCATCGCACGATATGCAGCATTCATCATCATTTCTCGATCAAAAATTTCTTTCCGATTGGCACTCAGGTCGCGAATATCTGTGTACAATGCGGCCACCGCAGCTCCTTCAACCGCACCGATTAAGGTCATCGCGGTTAACTCTGTTGCCGCATTTAAAATCATAATCTCCGTACTTTTTCCCCGAAACGGAGGAATACCGGCTGGGATCAGCTCATCTCTAATAATCTGGCTTGCGGTCTTTACCATCACCAAATCAATGAAAGGAGTTTTTGGAGAATCATCACTTCCGATATATCGGACGATATCTTCCAAGAATCTCTGAGACAATGCATCACTAAATGCAAATTGAAATTGCTGGGCAATCTCTCCACTCGACCCATAGGATCCCATGGCGGCACCCGTCACCATGAATCCCGATAAATTGAGACACTCTTCTTTCCATCCCAACCAGCCGGATGGGGGAATGATAAACGCCATAAAGGGAAGTTTTTCACGAATGGCTTGTGCAATCTCTGTATCTCCAATCGTATATCCAAAAACCTTTGATACCAGATATACAGCTGCACCGATTAATGCACCCGATTCCATGTCTTGAAAATCATCTTGATAATGAATCACGGGGTCATCAGGATGGATCCTGGGCGAAGCCCCAAGTTGCATAAAAATAAGAATAATGACGAGCCCGTTCCAGAACACCTTCTTCATACCCAGATTGGATAAGAGCAAGTGTCATGCCAAAAAAAACTTTATGAAATCATTGGGATTTTTTAGATCCCCATGTCAAATTACTTTACTTTCTTGTAATAATTACTCCTTAGTGATAGGACCAACCCCATTATGTTTCGATTTATTTTGGGTTGTGTCATCACACTTTCATTCTTAGCAGGTGCATTTTTTAGTGGGGCTTCGCAGACATCTTATACTGGACACGGCGCCCAGAGTGTTTCTCCTGAGGTGTTACGCAAATTTGTTCCTCCCGCATTGGATGAAAATCTGTCTCGAAAAATCCAAATGATGCTGGACATCCGAAGCCCAGGCCTGGGAATGCTGACCCATGGGGGAAAAAGATTATATTTTGGATGGGGAGTGACAGGCACTCCGCAAGTGTGGAGACTGAATGGACCCAAACATTTTCCGATACAGATGACGGGCGGTGAAGATGTCACCCGTCTTGTGGATGTTACTCCAGACAGTCGGTATCTCGTCCTTTCCAGAGATCGAAAAGGCGAAGAAAATCCTGGTCTTTATCTTCAAAGCACTGAGGGGGGATCTCTGATTGAGATCCAACATAAGAAGGATGT
>CAZDSE010000012.1:2025-10969 GCA_964507905.1 uncultured bacterium
ACAGAGGGGAAAAAAAGCTACTCCTCTTAAAGGCCACAGGAGCATTGTGGGCAGAGTATTATGAGTTTGATTTAACAACTAAAAAATTAGTTCCCCTCTTGGGTCAAAATGAAGAGGAAGAATATTCAGCAACATACAGCGCTTTCACCAATGAACTGTTGGTTCTCACTCCAAAATTTGGAGACTTTCGAAGACTTTATAGATGGAAAAACGGGAAATTTACGGTCATCACTCCTCAAATGGATAAAGACGTCAGTGACTTTTCAATCGATGACAAGCGAAAGCGCATTCTTTATCAAATCAACGATGGTGGATATACCCGATTAGAGGGATTGGATGCAAAATCATTTAAGAAAATTCCCCTTCCCCGCTTTTCCAAAGCCGATCACGTCATTTTTGGATTCTCTACGCGAGATGCTCAGTTCACATCCATGGGAATTGAAACCGCAACCGCACCACACACCAATTTTATATAACACTGCAAAACAAAAAAATTATCCCAGTGGGTCATCCCCAGTAATCCTGAAGTCGATACCACCCAATTCTCTACGGCTAAGTTAGAATTTTATGCCACCAAAGATGGCACACAGATTCCGATGTTCGTCCGTCGTCCGAAACTGTGTCAGTCCTCATGTCCCGTCATCGTACATTTTCATGGCGGTCCGGAGAGTCAAAGCACGCCGGGATTTGATACGCTGTCTCAAATGTTTATTGATGAAGGATTTATTTACGTCGAACCCAATGTCCGAGGCAGCGATGGATATGGAAAAACATGGCTTCATTCAGATGATGGAGCCAAACGACTGAGCGTCATTACCGATATTGAAGATTGCGCAAAGTTTATTAAAGCCAATTGGAATGCACCCAAAATTGGAATTATGGGATGGAGTTACGGTGGATATTCCACACTGGTGGGCATGTCCATGTTCGCCGGAGATTATGATGCCGGAGTGGCGTTGGTGGGCATGAGTAACTTGGTGACATTCTTAGAAAATACCGCCCCCTATCGACGGAAATTACGGGCCACGGAATATGGAGACCCCGAAAAAGACAAAGAATCGCTTTTAAAGCTTTCGGCCATTAGTTATTTGGACAAAATTCAAAGCCCACTGATGATCATTCAAGGGGCGAGTGATCCCAGAGTTCCCGTTGGTGAAGCCATTCAGATGTATGAAGCCTTACAGGAAAAAAATATTCCTGCCCAATTGATTGTCTTTTCAGATGAAGGCCATGGCGCCATTAAACGCGATAACAAAGTTCAAGAAATCGGCCACACCCTTCAATTTTTTAAGACGCATTTAAAACCGTAAAGTTTTATAGGTGATTACCACGACTTTAGTAAAATCGCTTTTTCCAGGATTAATTCTGTGAATGGATCCTTTTTTGTTTCAATGGGCTTAATGGTAAAATCAATTCTCTGTTCTCCAATATGACTTTGTATCCGAACAGAAAATAAAGACTTCAGATCTCTGGTTGAAACAAGATATTTTCTGGGCACCTGCAACAAAAGATCAATATCCCCTCCCTTTAACTCATCTTGTGTCCGACTTCCATAGAGATAAAGTTTCGATCCTTTATATGATATCTTCCTTTCTTTAAACACATTTTCCAAATCAGAAATAATAAACGATATCTCTTCCTTTTTTAAACGCATTAGATAATTTTTTCTATTTTAAGTAAAATGTATGTTAGTTTTTTTATCTTTTTAAAGTATCCTTCAATTTCATCTTCTTCACCGTAATCGTGAATAGAACGATTCCTAAGGTCTGTTATTTCTAGCCATTGCTCTGAACTCTCAATCAGATTTAATTTTTCAGCTTGATTTAATAAATCCCTTAAGCTCCCCTTAAAATCAGGATTATCTCGAAGAATGCGGATTCTGATATATTTTGATACGAAAATATCACTGACTCTAGAAAAGCGAGCGATAAAACTTTCCCACCAAGCCAGGTCTTCTTGAGATAAGGCATCAATATCATAAGAAAGTTTTTGAATTTTATCGAAGCTGTATTTTAAATGGGCAAGTGCCTTTTTTATATTTTTTGTTTCTTTCTTCAAAATTAAGTCGTATTTCGTCATATCATTAAAATCTAGATAAAAATGATTCCGGCCACAAGGAAAATCTAATGAGAAAAAAGAATCAGTCTGACATGCTTTGGTCAAAGTTCAGAGAAATGAAGATAAAAAAGGGAGTAGAAATGGCTCTACTCCCTTTTTGATTTGGATTAAAACCTTAAGAAGAAATCCCAACCTGAAGCATTTTGATTGCCCCATTTGCCATCTGCATCTTCCCAATAAAATTGAATGCCGTGAATGTCGGTCTCTTCTCCCATATAAAATTTCCAGCCACGATCCTTTCCCAAATTCCAATCATCACTGGTCGGATCCAGCATCACTCCAATGACAAACTGACGATCTGAAGGACCGTATTGGTTATGGATCCATTGTTCGGCAGTTCCCCCAAATTTTCTGGCTTCCAATATCAATCCCAAAAGTTCATGGGGATTTAAATTGGACTTAACATGTTGAAGCCCAGTCACATAGACCCATGTCCAAACCGCTCCTGGCTTTCCTTCAGGTGCAAAATAAAGTCCCACTGTATTTTGGGTCGAATAGTAATCATCGGTATCATCCAAATATTGATTTTGATAAATACTTTCGAATAACCACCGTGATCCCACGACATCAATTTTGGTTTTATAAGTGTCCAATTCATGAAGTTTGGTATCTACCCCAGCCACAAAATTGCGATCCCGATTGTATGAAGTCGTCGCATTGACCCCTAAAGTTCTGCATTGATCTAGAAAACAGAATGACCATCGATCTTTATAATCCAGTACGAGACTCCCCCCCACAAATCGTTCATCTTTCGAAGGAGATAGGCTATTAGATCTTTCCAATGCATGAAAGGCCAGTGATTCTTTAAAAGTCACACTTCCCTTTTTATGAGACATACCGGCTTGAAGTTCGTAATTATTATAATCTCTCCAATCGGTTTCCGTATTGTTTACATAGCCTGAGCCTTCTCGGTCCGACGATCCCAATTCCACATACGCTCTCTCCACATAGCCTTTCAAGACTGTCGGTAAAAAACTGGCCCGCAATCTGAGATTTTTCAGATCCCGTTGTGCCGTTTCCTTCGTCGAATCTTGATCACGATATTGCGCACTATTTCCATATGACAATCGCCATGCTTCTGGTGTCACTTGGTCCGGAATTTCTTCCCGCTCTCTCAGCGCATCCTTAAATCCCAGCTCCGGATTGGCAAATAGATATTGAAATGAAAAGAACACAGAAACGATCCCCATACATATAGACATTTTCTTCATAAGCCCCCCTTTATTAGATGGGATTCTATTAATGAAGAAATGCTATTTTGGCAAGCTGATTTATAGAAAAGAATAACACCCGACTATGACTTTGTTTGACTGAAATCAGGAGCCCATGGTCTTGTCAAAAATGGTAGTTGCCTCCCCACTCTTATGGAACTCTTATCCTCATTTTTTTCAGCTTGAAAATTGTTACTTCTCACACTATAAGCAGTACAGAATTTTAAGGAGCATTAAGGAGTCCAAAAATGAAAAAAATTAGTTTATATTTGTCCTTTTTCGTTTTCTTTGTTGGAGTTGCAGTAACAACATCGCTTTATTCTCAACCGCCCGCAAAAAGAATTGCAATCTTATTAACAAGTAATTCTCAAATACCCAACCTGCCAGAAGAAAAAACGGGTTACTGGGGGGAGGAATTGGTAGTTCCTTACCAAGCTTTTTTAGATCAAGGGTATGAAGTGACACTCCTTTCCCCAAAAGGAGGCATTTCACCCATTGATCCTCGATCCGTTACTCCAGAAGTGACTGAGTTTTTGAAAAAACGTCCCGCAGAAACGACTCCTATTAGTGAATGGTTAAAAAACCAAGATAAAGAACTTTTTGATGCTGTATTTATTGTGGGAGGACATGGGCCTATTTGGGATTTAGCTGATATCAGAACGAAAGCAGGTCAAGAGGCTATGCTTTTTTTACAGTTTCATCTTAAACGCAATATTGCGGCTGTTTGTCATGGGCCTGCAGTATTAGTGAATCTAAAATACCCTGAGGGAAGTGGTTATCATGGTTCAGATGTATATTTTATCAATGGGAGACCTGTAACTGCTTATTCAGAAAGTGAAGAAGATGTAACAGATCGCAATTACATTCCAGGCATTAAAAAAGCTTTAGAAAATTCAATCCTAGAAGGAAGTTTAGAAAACGCCATACAAGTGGGTGAAACACTGTATGAAAAAGGGCCAGACTGGCAATCTTATGTGCGAGCATCAGGAAATCTTATCACAGGTCAAAATCCTGCTTCTTCATTAGATACAGCCCAAGCGCTAATTGCTCAATTAGAGGGACATTTCGTATCACCAACAGGTATTGTTCTCGATAGATCAAAAAAAGATTCTGAAGTTTTTAGACAACGTCTTAACTTGATAAAAGAAAATATGACAGAAACCATTACAAGTGGAAATACATTTGGTTGGGGATCTCACGTGTTTGAGTTTGAACCTGCCGTTACTTATTTCATAGTTGGATTAACTGCAGATCCAGATCTCTCAGAGGGATATACAACATTTTTTATTGGGACTCGAAAAGCAGAACTTGATTCACTAGAATATAGCAAAGGCATGATGCGCCATGTGCGACAGGTCAGGACAACTTTTGTCTCCATGGGTTTAGTAAGCTATTTTGTGACAACCGCACGTGATTATGAAATGGCGGTCATGCAATGGGAAAGTCAAGCCGCAATGGAAAAAGCATTTGGAACCCCTGAAGGTCAGGCCCTCGTTTCAGATGCGCAACGGTTACTCGAACCTCTTGTTTGGGAGCCTCTCAAGTAAAATGATGTTATAAATATTATTTAAGCTTTTCTAATCCCTCTAAAATAAACATTCTCATCAGGATTTGGTAAGGAACTCCTTTTCTTTGAGCGATTTTTTTAAGTTCCGTAACTGTACGTTCTTCAAGCGCAACGCTGGTAGGAAGTTTTCGCCCTTGCTTTAAACGCCTTGCAGATTCAATAATTTTTTTCTCATCATACACAATGTTATTGTACTCTTTTAGTGATTTTGCGTACTTTGTCATATGTTTTTCTCTCCTTTTTGCTGGCCGGTCGACTACTAATGGCCCTTACTTTTTTACTTCGAAAAGTAAAGACAATCATCAGTAGCTTCTCATGCCATGTTGGGCCAATAATTCCATACCGATCTTCGCTGTCTTTCGGCTCAGTTCGTTTTCCCAAAGGAACAGCTAATCTTCCCAGGAAAACCTCTTCTACTTCTTGAGTGGTGACATGATGTTTAACCAAGCTTTTTGTAGAATTTCCTTTATCCCATTCAAACTCAAAAGAGGGAGTATTCAGTAGCCAATCCCACAACCACTCAAGCAAGAGAAACTTAGCCATATATAAGAATAGTGTATGGCACTATATTAAATCAGTCAATAATGCAGTTTTGTAGTTGTTTTGAATGATGCTTCCATAAAATTTATCAATTCTTTGGCTTCTTCATTCAAAAGTTGATGAGCCGTTTCAATCCCTTCTTGGTCTTGGATCGTCTGATATTTTTGCCCTTCTTCTTCTAAATAAGTGGCCAAACTAATTCTAGAATCTCTAGAATCCAAAGATTCATTGGAATATCCGTTCGTCATGAAGCTCGACACCAACAATAAAATGAAAAAGTTAAATTTTAAATTCATATGTCCTCCTGTAACCCGGCATATATCGGTCTTTCAGAGGCATGGCAATCCCCTGCAACAAAATATCGCTCCAAAGATTTGGAACGAGAGATGGATTCGTCCAGAGAGCTAGTGATGTGCAAGAGCCAATATGGCGGCAAAGTCATTTAACTGTTTTGTTCCTTCGGCCAATGCCATTATTTCTCGATAGAGATCTTCAGGAGAAATATCAATTTCAACGCCATTTAAATATAAAAAAACCAGGGCACAATGAAGTCCTGCACGTTTATTTCCATCAATGAATGGATGATTTTTTGTAATAAAGAATGCATATGCAGCCGCCTTTTCAAACAGAGTCTTATACCGCTCGTAATCTGAAAAGAACATCATGGGCTGGGCACAGGCAGATTCCAATAAGCCTCTGTCACGAATTCCATGACTTCCCCCATACGTTTTAACTTGGTGGTCATGGATTTCTAAGACTTCTTCTAAAGTAAGATATCGAACCACAGGATTACTTCGCTAATTTTTTAAACGTTTCTGAAAATTTTTGAGATGTTTTCTGCAATGCCTCTTTAAATTTATGGACCGGCTCAATAATCAGCCGCTGCCCATCTGTAATCATGTCCAGTTCTGTTTTGGGTGTGATCTTCAGAAGCTGCAAAATGGGCTTCTCCAAAGTGATCCCAAAAGAATTTCCAATTTTTATTAATTTTTCCTTCATTTTTGACCACCTCCATTATGTAATAACCATATTATAACATAATTATTACATTGCACAAGCCACAAAAAAACCCGCACAAGAACCATCTGTGCGGGTTTTTAAGAAAGACTCAATTAATCTCTACGATCATCCCAATGGGATTTGCAAATCACAAAATCAGTAACTCTCAATTCCTTGAGCTGAGGAGAACCACCGATCCGAGCACTGACAGTCACTTCGGTTGCATAAACCTCGTCAACTGATACAACTCGTCCTGTGGTCTTGTTTTGTGTTTCTTTGCGATCCAAAACGACTTTCTTTTCATCGTTCCATTTTTCTTTTGCTCCGGCCACCTCTTCATTATTCCTGAGCCAAGTTACGGGATTGGCGCCCCAGACTTCCTCTTCAACCCTTTTTAATGAGCCATCCGCATTGGAACAATTGGCCCACTCCAATGCAAATGCATTGGCACTGAGAACGAATATTCCCAAGACCAATGTTAAAGTTATTGATTTAACCATTGAATACCTCCTTTATTTAAAAAAGTATTTAATGGAAACGCTTCACATTGGCAATCGGTATTTTTTCTAATTACGTCAATTGTCCCTGAATCGACTTTATAATGACCTGGCTCGCTTTGGATTTTTGCGTGTCTGCGCGATAGATGAGACAGATTTTATCATAGAAGATCGGACATTTCTTTTGTAGGGGCTTTAATCCGAGATTGGCTCTGGCCACCACACGACCGGGAATAATTCCAACGCCACATCCGGCCGAAACAAGTGAGGTTATTACTTCTAAGTTGGATGACGTCACTGTTCTTTGAAACTGAAGACCATATTTCGCCATCTGAGTCATCAGTGTCTGAGATTGGGGTAAATCAGGGTCACAAATCAAAACTCCCTTTCCACGGGTATCTTGCAGTGGGGATTTTGTTTTTGAAATCCAAAAAGACACTTCATCTTTCATGAGCTCTTTAATCACCAAATCCGGATGAGGAGTGGGATTTACTACGATTCCAAAGTCTATTTTAAAACTGATCACAGATTCTGTAATTCTGCGCGAAAGATCGTGGACTAACTTAATTTCCAAACTTGGATTGTCATTTAAAAGCTGGGGAAAAAATGTGTGCAATGTATATAATGCAACCGAGGGATGACATCCCAATGTATATCGTCCTTGAATTTCAAATTCGTCTTTTAACGCCGTGGACTTGATCTTCTCCCAATCTTCGACAAGAGATCTGGCATGAATGGCCATTTTTTCTCCCCCACGGGTCAGCTGGACGCCAGTTTTGGTGCGAATGAGCAGCGGATTTCCAAAAAAATGTTCAAGCCTTTGGACGGAGGTCGTCAATGCGGGTTGTGTAATTCCCAATCGCTCTGCGGCGCGAGACATATTGAGCGTGTGGGCCACCTCTAAAAAATAATTAAGATCATAAGGAGAAGGAAGCATAAATTTTGTTTATCACATCAATAGTTATTATCAAATTTATTTTATAATCACTTCTATCTAAATTGATACACATAGAAGGAGGAAATAACTATGGAAGCAAATCCAGTTACTCGTAGAAACTTTATCAAAGGTATTGTGGGAACAGTCGCCGGTGCGACTGTGGCAGTTCCCACTATCCACGAGGCCATGAGTGCCATCTGTGGACTCACCCCTGCTCAAACGGAGGGCCCGTTTTATCCAGTTCAAGACCAATTGGACAAAGACAATGACTTAACCTTTGTCATGGGAAAGCGAGGGCGAGCGAAAGGGCAACTCATTTATATCTTGGGGCAAGTGACCGATCAAAATTGCAATCCTGTGCAGGGTGCATTGCTCGAAATATGGCAAGCCTGTGAAAGTGGGAAGTACAATCATCCGGGAGATCCCAATCCAGCGCCTTTGGATGAGAATTTTCAATATTGGGGAAAAGCCGTGTCTGATGACCAGGGGAACTATGTCTTTAAAACCATTCTTCCCGGTCATTATCCGGCGACCAATACTTGGATCCGGCCGCCACATATTCACTTTAAAATCGGGCGAAGGGGATTTCATGAACTCACAACGCAGATGTACTTTGATGGAAACGAGTTTAATGAAGGCGATAAAATTCTAAGGGCTGTTCCTAGGTCAGAGCGAAGTAAAGTTGTTATTCCCATGGAGGATCCAACACCGGAATTTGATCCCGAATCTAAATTATGCCGTTTTAATATTTCGATTCGGGAAGTGGAGTAGTAAACAACTTCGAATACCGAAATCGCCAATTGAGGAGGATCCCTTTTAGAGCAGTGGATATTGAAATAGACCACCATACGGCCGATACCCCACAGCCAAAATAATGAATGAGGACATAGGCCAACGGAAATCGACCGAGGGTTAAGGGCACAGATATCATCATATAAGGGCGGGTTTGACCCAGACCGTTAAACCCGCCTTCAAAAATAAGTTCCCAGCCTAAAAATAACTCTGTGACTCCGATGGCTCTTAGATAAGATGCCCCACTCGCAATCACAGCCGGATCGTTGGTTCCAAACCGAAG
>CAZDSE010000012.1:10979-15287 GCA_964507905.1 uncultured bacterium
AAAGGAACCAAGATAGACGAAATCAAAAATCGGGCGTGATAGGCAATATGCTTTGCAAATGCATAGTCCTTTCGCCCCACACTTTGACCCACAAGAGTTGCCACTGCTGCCGAAAATCCTGCCGCTGTAAAATAAGCCAAACCTTCAATTCTATGAGAAATCGTCACTCCGGCCAAAGGGGCCATCCCAAATATCGTAATCAATGTGGCCAGCATCGGATAGACCGAAGACCAAACGAGCCTGGCCGATGAGGTGGGAATCCCAATACTTAAAAGTCTTAAGAAATATTGGTGTCCAAACTGTGTGACAAAGAGCTTTAGCTCACCAATATATCCTTTCTTCCTTAATAAATTGAGCCGGACCATGAGTGAAACGACAAAGCTAATCATCGTTGAAAATGCCGCGCCAAAGGTTTTCCACTCTGGAAAAGGTCCCCATCCAAAAATAAAAAAGGGATCCAAGATCGCATTGATTCCCAACGCCAAAACCATGGTCAAAGTTTGAATGTGTGTATCGCCATGGGCGGTAAATATTTGGCCACAAATGATAAATGTATAGGTAATGGGGAGCGCCATCACGATGCCCCTAAAAAAATCCCATCCGAAGTGAAATGCATTATTTTTAAGCCCCATCCATTGGAGCGCTATTGGACCGAATATAAAAAAGAGAATCATAATCCCCACACCGATCATCATACTCAACTGAAAAGATTCTCTGGCGACTACCAATTCTTTTTCTTTATTTTTTTCACCAATGGCATGAGACACAAGTGTCGCACATCCCACATATGTCATCCCCAAAAGAGACGTCATGACGCCGTCTAAAAATCCGGCCGAAGCCACTCCCGCCACGGCTTCTGTCCCTAGGGATGAGATCCAAAAGATATCGATTAAATCAAAGAGCAAATATCCCATGCTTCCCAAAATTACTGGAAGTGCAATTTTAAATATTTGTTTGGTTAATTCTCGATCGGTCATTCAAGAAAACTCCTCGGCCAATCTTCGAACAAATGGAAGAATATCTTTCCAGTTTTGGAGAACGGCAATTAATTTATTCCCAGATTTAAATTGAAATTTCTTGGGTTCTTTTTGAACCAGCTTCACTATCGCTTCAGGTGGAATGGGCGTTCGTTCAGAAAAGGTAAATACCGCTTTTTGATTTCCAAAATCAATCGCCTTTGCTTTGAGTTTTTTTAGATAAAATTTAATGGCCATAATTTCAAATAAATTTAATACCACTGCCTCCATCTCTCCATAGCGATCTCTAAATTCAGCCTCAATATCATGCAGCTCGTCTTCAGATTGGATCGATGCCAACTGTCGATAGAATGTCAATCGTTCTCCCATGTCTGAAATATAGTCTTGAGGCAAATATGCGTCTATTTTAATGTGAAGTTCGGGATCGGGTTCTTCTTCGATGGCTTCACCCTTCAATTCTCGAATGGTTTCTTCCAATAAATTCGTATAGAGCTCAAATCCAATGGCTTCGATGTGTCCCGATTGATCTTTTCCCAAAATATTTCCACCGCCCCGAATTTCCAAATCGTAACTCGCCACTTTAAACCCAGACCCAAGTTCGCTGGCCCCTTGAATCACATGCAGTCTTTTTTTGGCATCTTGAGAAAGCTGATCTTCCGGCGGAATAATGAGATATGCATAGGCCCTCTCTCGGGAACGCCCCACTCGCCCTCTCAATTGATAGAGCTGAGAGAGTCCGAATGTGTCCGCGCGGTCTATAATGATTGTATTGGCAGAAGAGATGTCAATGCCACTTCCCACTATGGTCGTTGAAACCAACACATTAAATTTCTTATTTATAAATTCCAACATCACTCGCTCAATTGCAGATTCATCCATCTGTCCATGTGCAAATTGAATTTTGGCTTCTGGAACCAAGGATTGAATGTGTTTTGCAATTTTGCCGATACTTTCCACCCGATTGTGGATAAAAAACACTTGTCCCCCTCGATGGATCTCTTGAAGAATCGCTTCCCGAATCGTTTGATCCTGAAATGTGGTGATATAGGTTCGGATGGCCAAGCGATCGTGCGGTGGCGTATTGATAATGCTAATGTCCCGAATCCCAAGAAGGGACATATGAAGCGTTCGGGGAATCGGGGTTGCAGACAGTGTCAATACATCCAAAGTTTTTTTCATCTTTTTAATTTTTTCTTTGTGCACGACACCAAATCGTTGCTCTTCATCAATAATGAGAAGCCCCAAGTCATGAAATCCAATATCTCGAGACAACAAGCGATGGGTTCCAATGATGATATCGACTTTGCCTTCTTTGACACGCTCGACTGTCTTTTGTTGCTCTGTCTTACTTTTAAATCGGGATAGCACGTCAATTGTGACCGGAAACTGCTCCAATCTTTTTTGAAACACACGATAGTGTTGATCAACCAAAAGTGTGGTCGGGGCCATGAGCACCACTTGCTTTTTATCCATCACCGCCTTAAACGCCGCGCGAATGGCGACTTCTGTTTTTCCATATCCCACATCTCCGCACACAATTCGATCCATGGGACGAGTTGAGCTCATATCTTTTAAAATATCTTCGATGGCTTTAAATTGATCGGGTGTTTCTTCAAATGGAAACGTGGCTTCCATTTCGTGAAAATATGCATCCGGAGGATTAAATTGAAATCCCTGCTCTGTTTGCCGGGCGGCATAAATCGCCAATAGCTCATGGGCAATTTCTTCGATGGTTTTTTTAACGCGTGTTTTGGTGTTGGTCCAAGCAGTTCCCCCCAGTTTATCCAACTCAGCTTTTTCGGCTCCCACATAGCGCTGAATGACATTTAAGCGGTGGACAGGTAAATACAACTTGTCATTAGAGGCATATTCCAAAAGAACATAATCATTTTCGCTTCCTTCCAGCGCCAAACGATGAAGTCCACAATATAAACCGATCCCATGTTGAACATGGACAATCGCGTCTCCAAGCTTCACCTCAGAAAGATTGGAAATAAACGCTCCCTTTTTACTGGCAGAAGTAAAGGCTTGGTCTAAAGCCTTCTTTCGCTCCCCAAAGACTTCTTCTTCTGTGATAAAAATTATTTTTTCATCTCGAAGTTGAAATCCATGATTGAGACGCCCCAACACCAAAGCCACATCATAGATAAAAGATTCATTTTTCTGAAAAAGAGTGATGTGGTTCATCGAAAATTTTTCATTTAAACTCAAAAATCTAAGCCCATAGTGCTCCATGAGATCCTGAAACCGATTGAGTTGCATGGGCGTATGGGCCACAAAAAAAATGGAGTTTCCTTCGCTTCTGAGATTTTTTAATTTTCTCGCCAGCGGTTCCAACACCTCTATGCTTGAAATCTTTTTCCGTTTGAGATTTTGACGTATATCGTCATTATCCTGAATATCCAAAGAAATCGTTTTTGATTTTTCTTCCAGCGTCTCTAAAGGGACAATGTTCCAATACTTTTGTTGAGATAAAATCTGGCCCACTTGCCCAGCTGATAAATAAAAATCTGCAGTTGCACTTGAAATCCGCTTTTGTTCAATATTTTTTTCGAAATCAATCCGACATTCTTCTTCAAAGTCCTTGGCACTTTTTTCTAACGAAATCTTATCAAAATAAAACACATCAAAAATTTCTGAAAAGTAACTGAAAAAATCATCCAACTGGTCAAAGAAAAATGGCAAATAATAATCAATTCCAGAAAAATAAATCTTTTGTTCTATATATTCTAAAATTTGATCTCGATTTGCTTTGGGAATCGAATTTTCATCTGCCACATGTTTGACCTTCTCAATCGCATGGTCCACATTTTTTTGAGAGTAAATAATTTCTCGAATGGGAAGAATGGCCACTTCATTTTCTATAGACGTAAGTGATCGCTGACTCCCAGGATCAAACGACCGAATGCTTTCAATCTCGTCTCCCACGCATTCCAGTCGGAAAGGAAAGCGCGTAAGTGGCGGGAAAATATCAATAATACCACCCCGAATACTAAAAGTTCCCCGATCTTCAACGGTACTGACACGACTGTACCCGGATTCTGTCCACGTTTGAATCAACTGATTTCGGTCCATCACCTTCCCTTTTTTTAAAAACGTAGTGTGATCAATCAGTGCTTCTTTGGGAATGACTTTTTGAAATAAAGCATCAATCGTCGTTACGACACTGACCTGGTTCTTTTGCAACAGTTGATACAGCACTTCCATTCGGGTCATTAAGACATCGGGATGAGGAGAAAAGGTATCATATGGCTGCGGCTCCCAAGCTGGGTAATATAAAAGGTCCTCCCCAGAAAAAAACCTCACATCCGAGACCAAGTTTTCTGCTTCC
>CAZDSE010000013.1:0-596 GCA_964507905.1 uncultured bacterium
ACGATCCACCGTACCCAAAGCTTCCACCAAAGTCATTGGTGGGATCGTTATAAAATTGTCCTTGTCCACCTCTACCGTTGGGATCAGACCACCCAGCACCGAATTGAAATCCATTTTGATTCCCAGCATTGGGCGCCCACTGTTGTGGCCCTGGCATTTGTGGCACACCAGGATTTCCGGCCCATGTGTTGCCACCATTTCCTTGCGACTGCCAGTTGCTATTGCCAGAACTTGTGGTCGTTCGGGTATATCCATATTGATTTCCACCATTCACCCCATTCACATAATTATTGGTATTGTTGACCACATTTCCAGCCTGACTTCCGATTTGACCCATCATATCAAACATTTGATCTAACTGACCGGCCATAGAATCGATCGCTTTTAAATTATCAGCAATGTTGCTGAACTTAGTAATTGTATCTTGAAAGTCTTGTCGACTCGCGCCACCCAATGATCTTTGACGAAGATCCTGAACCGACTTTCTCCAATTTTCTATTTGTAAATCCGGTCTAAGGCTTTTCGCAAATTGATCCAGGTCTTGATTGAGAGCCTGCAGATTAATATTGGTCGTTGTATTGGATGACATGGTGCTA
>CAZDSE010000013.1:606-9283 GCA_964507905.1 uncultured bacterium
TCCCACTCATTTGCCTCCACATCAAATACTGTTGCCACTGCTCCATTTGTCGCTGTTCTACACGATCTTGTTGAAGCATCGCAAATTCTTCTGCAGATACAGTATCTTTTCCATGACCATAGCTCATGCTGAGCAATCCATTCACGGACATGAGTGTGGAATTCACCAAGTCACTCACTGGGGTTGTCCAATCGTAATTAGATGCGGCTTGCATCATTTGCATTCCCCACATTGGATTTCGCCCTTTGGCCAAATCAGTTGCCACTCTCTGTTCTCCCGCTTTCCACATATCTTTTGCAAAGTGACGTCCCTTGCGAGCTGTATCCACTGCCATATATCCCGCTCCAAGAGTCACCAACCACGCTGCCGATTTTTCGAGCCAACTTGGTTCACAATCTTTACATGTACCATCGGATTCTGATTTGGCATGATCATGGTCTTCAACTTTGTCATCATCATCGAGCCATGAGTGATCAGAGTCGTGAGATTCGGGCATTAAAGTTCCGAGAGTTAATTCTTTGGGCTCAGAAGCCACTGTTCCCACGTCATCACCAATTGAATTCATATCAAATGAGATATTATCTCCACCTTTTTTAAATGTAATGCTGACCACACCCTCCTCGACTTCAACACCTTCGATTGATCCAAACATCTCATTTATCACATCAGTATCCAGGTCCGGATCATACATGGAGTTATATTGCTCAATTCGATCTTGAAGTGATTTGGCTCTCCCATAATATGTTTTTAATGCTTTTTCTGTCTGATTATAGACATCATCATAGGCTTTTTGTTTTTTATCATTATCCAGATCATTCATCGCCAAGTGATACGCATTTTCTAGTTTTAATCTGTATTCCCAGAAAGCAGTGGTCCAAGCCTTGTTGTTAATCGCATAATACAGTTCATTTTTATTCTTCTCGACCAATTTTAAAATTTCATCATGCTCTTTGGTTCTTGACCGCTCGATTCTGGCTGTCTCTCTCGAATCAATTAATCTGTCGTGAGCACTTTTTTTCTTGGGTTGAACAGGAGTCTCGACTGGAGCTGCAGAGATTGCTGGTGCGGGAGCAACAGAAGGTCCTTCTGTTGAACTATGTTCTTCAATAGGCTTAGGTGTTTCAACATCAGCAGCGGCCGGTTTCGTTCCTTCAACTTTATGGTGTCTGCCATGTTCATGACCTGCATGCCCATCAACTGGGGGCACTGCACTCACTTGCGTTATCACCGCAAAATTCATCAGGAACAGGAAGATGAAAAACCACTTGAACTGATTCAATTTCGATTTCATATACAACACTCCTTTGTCAAAACAAAATGTCATTGGATCGATACCTCTTATTACTTCGTCCTTGCTCTTATATAAAGCAAGGGGTGTGCCAGTCTTGAGAAAAAAAATAATCCCCTTTAAAATTCAATAGGTTACCTATCTAGATTAAAAAATGATGAGAGGGGTTTCTCATGTATCACACCTAAACAATGCCCTGCTCACATGGGAGGCACATATACAAATAGTCTATTATTTCAACGGGTTATAGAAGAAGGCCAAACCTTTAGAGTTTTGTCTAGTTCTTAGACGCTTAAAAGGTGCCAGTCACCGTGATGAAAAATTAATCACAAAGGTGACAGTCACCTTCAAAAATCATAAAGAATTTCCGATATATATTATGATGATACGATATAAGATCCTCCTGATCGATGACGAGTCTGAAGTGCTCAACGCCTTAAATCGAATCCTTTCTAAAGAGTATGCAGTCTCGATAGCCAAATCTGGAGGCGAGGCCTTAAAGATATTGGTCCAGCATCGCGACTTGGCTCTCATCGTATGCGACCAGCGCATGCCAGAAATGACAGGAGTCGAGTTTTTAAAATCCGCCAAAGTCATTTCCCCCAAAGCCATTCGGATTCTTTTGACCGGATATTCCGACATTGAAGCCGTCATCGCCGCCATTAATGAAGGCGCCGTTTATCGCTATCTCACCAAACCCTGGGAACCTGAGATTTTGAAGCAAGAGATTAAAAATGCATTAGAATATTACGAATTTTTAAAATCCAAAGATCATTTCTTGATGATGGTGGCGCATGAGCTAAGAACACCGTTAACCACGATCCTGGCATTTACAGAAAGCTATTTACGGCACGCCCCATTGAGTCCAAAAGAGCAAATGAACTATATTGAAAAAATTTCTATAGGAGCCAAACGTCTGGAACGCCTCGTCCAAGATATTTTAGATCTAACGGCTTTAGAAATGGGGACCAATCGAATGGAACCTCATCAGACAAATATTTCCCTAAAATCTGTCTTGGACACCGCTGTCTCAGCACATACAGAATCTATCAAAAATAAAAAAATTAAAGTTCATTACACAGGCTTTAAAAATATTTCAATTCAGATAGATGGGCCATCTCTCCATAAGGCAATGGCAAAAATTTTAGAATATATCGTTTCAATCTCAGATGAGGGGGCCAAAATTTCTCTGATGTGCAAGAAAGATGGACATGTTGGAATTGAAATTGGTTTTCAGGGAAAAACCCTCACAGACTACGAAACCCAGCATCTGTTCGACCCATTTGCAATTGCAGGAGACATCTTAACCCACACAGTCGAAAGCAGTCTGGGGCTTCCGATTGCACGAAGCCTCATTGAAGCGCTGGGCGGACATATTTCCTACAAGGTGCCTGGCACCTTTGTGATTAATTTTTCATCACGGTGACTGGCACCTTTTCGTAAATCTTTCCGAAGTATCTCTGATACATCTTGTGAGAGTAACGTCGTGCATAAATTTTTTAGAAATTTCGCTCGATCATCAGACGACACGCCAGCCGATATCGAATCTAAATAAAGTCCGTTTTTCTCCCATAACTCATTCATATAAAGGTGGATCGTTGAAAAACGATAATCAAAAACATTTTTGACCATGTCCGATCTCACTGGATTCTGATATAGATAGCGAATGACAGCATTTAAGTATTGGTCTGTCGAAATAACGCTCGCCTTATAACGACTACCAAAAATATGATTTGCCCTGTCGCTCATCAGATTGATTTCTTTACTAATCAATGACTGCAAAATCTGCATGCACAAATAGAGATTCGATTCCGGAGTAGATGCGATCAAATGATAGTGATTACTCATTAAGACGAAATGATGAACTCGTAAATTCATTTTACACGAAACATACTTCAGACATCGCATAAAAACTGGGTATGCTTCTTCTAAATTAAATAGAAATTCCGAATTATTTGTTCTGTTATAAATATGATATGGAAACTCAGATTGATATATACGTTTTGGTCGACCCATATGCAGATGTGAGTAATGCATTAATCGTGCCAAGACGAAAATGACCCTGCGCCAAGCTTAAAAACCAAAAAGGTGCCAGTCACCATGATGAAATATTAAGCAACATCGTTCGGATTTCCGACCGGGTCCGGACGATATTTGTGCTTAAACTCAGTAAAATTTACTGGCACGTCTCTTGCATCATCATTCGCTCAGAATGATGAATTTATTTTTTTGGATCATTTATTTTTTACTTATGCTGTCCGGCCACGTTTTTGCTGTGAGTCAACGCACCCAAGACCTTGGACAAGAAATAAGAAGCCTCATTTCAGATATTGAAGGCATCGAGGTGAAACGCATCGGACAAAAAATTGCCATCACCGGAAATGTCTGGACTCAAAAAGATGTTGCGCGTCTTCAAATGCTCGAAAAAAAATATCCAGCGGTTTTAAATATGTCAGTCCCGATGGACAGCGCCAAAGCGCTTCATCTTGAAACCATGATTCACATGGACGTGAAAGTCATTGAGATCAACAAAAACAAACTGCATCACCTGGGGTTTGAAACGTCTCAACCGTTTCAAGCCAACTTTGGTTTGTTGCCAAAGTTTGAAAGTCAATCCGAGATTCAAATCCTCCTACATGCGCTGGAACAAAAAGGATATGCCAAAACTCTTTCCAATCCAAAAATCCTATGCAAAACAGGTGAAGAGGCTGTTCTCACATCCGGAGGAGAAATACCTGTAAAAATCGTGACCCAACACAGAGCAGTTGTGGAATGGAAGACGTACGGCATAATTCTCAAAATTAAACCCGTTGCTGACCGTGAAAAAAATATCGCCACTTCTAACATTGTGGAAGTGAGCAGCATCCATGAAGGACTCGAGGTCAATGGAATTCCTTCGTTTCATACCAGGCGGCTTAAAACATTTGTGAATGTCCGAAGCGGCACCCCCATTATTCTTTCGGGTCTTCTATATGAAGAAAAAGCCGAGACCTCACAAGGGTTATCGCCATTTTCGGCCATTCCGATCTTGGGTGCGTTATTTACCTTAAAACAATGGACTGAAAAGGAAACAGAGCTCTTGATCTGGCTCACACCTAAAATTTATGAATGACATTATTGAAATTATCGTCAGTTCTCCCGATGGAACTGAGGAACCCAGTTTGCTTGAAAAGGAATCCATCACCATTGGAAAAAATATCGATTGCGATATTTATTTAAACTGCAATCGCGTATCCAAAGTTCACGCCCAAATCCGACGCGAAAATGACCATTGGATTCTTCAAGATTTAAATAGCACAAACGGCACCTATATCGACGGCAAACGAATCAGGGAACATCATTTAAAAGATGGAGAACTCTTTTCAATCAATGGATATCAACTTCGAGTTCGATTTTTGGGCGATAAATCTAAAGACACGATCATGGGTCATTTGAAGTCAGATATCGAAAATTCAAAATTATCCAATCTTCCTGAATCTGTTTTAAAAGAACGATTAAATGAGAAGCTGACTGATCTTATGAAAGAAAATAATATAAATTTTCCATCTCCTTCGGAGAGGGAAACATTTATATCATCAAAACTAAAAGAAATCTTGGGATTGGGAAGTTTGGAAGACTATCTCAAAGATCCCGCCATTTCTGAAATCATGATCAATGGCTTAGACAGTTTTTATATTGAAAAAGAAGGAAAACTAATCTCCCTGCCCCCGGTCATTCAGGATCTAAATACCCTGCAAACGATCATTGACCGAATCCTTCTTCCACTTGGGCGCAGGGTCGATGAAGCCTCTCCCTTAGTGGATGCGAGACTCCCCGACGGTTCCCGCATTCATATTATATTACCTCCGATCGCGCTTCACGGCCCTGTGCTCACCATTCGAAAATTTTTACCTCATCTGAGAGAGCTTAAAGATCTCATTCGTCAAAATTCTTTGTCTCAAAATCAGGCAGAGCTATTAAAACACTATATTCATGACAGAAAAAATATTTTAATTTCTGGCGGAACCAGTTCTGGAAAAACCACTCTACTCAATATTCTCTGCCAACATATTCCCCTCCTTGAGCGAATTATCACCATTGAAGATTCACAAGAACTAAAACTAAATCAACCCCACGCGATTTATTTGGAGGCCCGACCCGCCAATATTGAGGGCCGTGGAGAAATTACCATGCAACAGCTCGTTCAAAACGCACTCCGCATGCGTCCCGATCGCATTATTATTGGAGAGTGCCGAGGGAAAGAGGCATTTGACATGGTCAATGCCATGAACACTGGGCATAACGGATGCCTAACGACCTGCCATGCCAATTCTCCCAGAGATGCCCTAAAAAGATTAGAGACCATGATCCTCATGGCGCAATATGAGCTCCCTATAAAATGTGTTCGAGAATTAATCGTCTCTGCAATCGATCGCATCATTCATTTGGAGCGAAATTCGCTGGGACACAGACGACTCACGCACATTGCAGAAATTACAGGGATGGAAGGCGATACCATTTTGTTATTGGACAAATTCAACTCGACCGAAGGAGGTGACCATGATACAGCAACCGACAACCATGAATGACAAAGGACAAAAAACACAGTGGATTGAAGTGAATAACCCAAATCAGCCTCGCTCGCATCAGGCCCAGCTGTATCTTTTTAATCAGTCATATATTGTTCAAAAATTTGACCTGGATAAATCTGAGACCATCATAGGCTCTTCTCGTACTGCGGACATTCGCATCCAAGATCCATATGTGTCCAAAACGCATGTGCTGATTCAAAATAAAGCGGGAACTTACTTTTTAAAAGATTTAAGCAGCACCAATGGGTCTTTCATCAACCACACACGCGTTAAAGACAGTGAACTAAAACCCATGAGTTATATTCGAATTGGAAAAACCATGCTTCAGTTTGTTATGTTCCCGAAACAAAAGCCCAATATTCATTTTCACGGCATGGTGTCACATAATCCCATCATGCAAAATTTATTTCAGAGTTTAAAAAAAATCGCTGAAGCTCAGACCACGGTATTGATCTTGGGAGAAACTGGCACAGGAAAAGAACTCGTGGCCAAAGCCATTCATAAACTTTCTTCGAGAAGAAGGCGGCCACTGATCACCATCAATTGTGCCGCCATTCCAAAAGAGCTCATCGAAAGTGAATTGTTTGGCCATGTGGCGGGTGCATTTACAGGTGCCGAACGTCCCAGACAAGGCCATTTTTTGGCAGCGAATGGAGGGACACTTTTTTTAGATGAAATTGGTGAAATGCCTCTGGATCTACAACCCAAACTCTTGCGCGTATTGGAACAAAGAGAACTACGCCCGCTGGGATCTGAAAAAATTAAAAAAGTAGATGTCCGAATCATCGCAGCCACTCATCGGAATTTGAGTCGAATGGTTCATCGGGGAGAATTTCGTGAGGATTTGTTTTATCGCTTGAACTTAATCCCCATTCATATCCCTCCATTAAAAACGCGTAAAGATGACATCCCCATATTGTGCAAACATTTTTTAAAAGAAACGGAACTCAGCGCCAAAGCCTTAAAGATGCTCGTTAATCATGAATGGCCCGGGAACATCCGTGAACTGAAAAATGTATTGGATCGAGCAAAGATATTGTCCAATGGATATCTGATTACAGAAAAAGAGATCCATCAGATTTTAAATCGGGATAACCATGATCCATTTGGCAGCACATTAAACCATATGGAACGAGACATTCTTTATGAATTTCTTGAAAGAAATCAATGGAATCGCAGTGCCACCGCAAGATCGCTTGGAATTCCAAAGTCCACACTGTTCGATAAAATGAGGCGCTATAACATCACTGCTCCAAAGAAAGAGATTCGTCAGAAAAAAATTGATTCAACTTTTAACTTTTAATATCTTAGAAAGCAGATACTACTGATTCAAATACGCATGCAGATCCGAAATATCTTGATCAGACAGTTGCGGTAGAGGCACCATAAGAGAGGTGGTTCGTTTGGGTTTATAGCCCGGGGGATACTTTCCTTCTCTCACTCGCGATTTGAGGAGTTCCAATGAGGCTCCAAAAATCTCTGGCCCGACTGCTCCAGAAATTTTGGGATTGGCATTGTGGCAGGCGATGCAATTCGCCAAATAAACCATTTTACCCTTTTGAATCAGTGAATTATTTTGATTCCGAGTACAAGAACAGACGCTCAGCATCAACCATATACTGATGATGAATACACCCATGATATGTTGAAAATTGGCAAATTTAATATCGCCTATTTTAATACCACCTCCAATGGAAATTTTCTGCCTATTTTTATACCATCGCGGCGATGGTATAAAAATAGGCAATTTACTATCTTCAACAATAGTCATTTTTTGATCTGTAATAAATATTGAGGGCAGAAAAATAAAAAAAGATCCTCGAAAATCTTTTTTTATTTTTTCTGCCCATCACTTTCAAAGACATTATTTCGTCAGAATCTCCATCAGCACATAGAGCACCAAAGCAAATAGAATCCCCAAATGAATTACACCTTTAACCGTGGCCAAAGGGCCGAGCTTGCCTTTAAGTGAATTTAGCTCCAAAGCTCCAAAAATAGCGCCAAATACCAGCACCAATGGCCAAAGACTGGCGTCGGGTGCGATTTGGATCGGAAGATGTGATGCTGCGCCCATAAAAAATAACATGGGAATGGAAAATAAAACATTATGTCGTGATGACAATCCCGCTTTGGCCGCACAGGTCGCGGCTTCTGGCAGGGCTTTTCCCCCACCTGCGACTTGCAGGGCCGATTGGATCACCCCTTTTTGGTTCGGCCAAATCACAAACCACACATTGGCCCACATCATGCTCCCCAAAGTAGCTCCAATCAGAATGGCCACTCCCCACGATGTCGTATAAATTTCCCACCCGGCATCATGCCCTTTCATACCGATAATGAGCCAGCCCGAAAAAAAGGTAAACATGGCTGCCCACCGAAACCACCACAGTGCGCGGGGAACCAGCTTTTGGACACAATTGGATTTTGTGGGGCCATCGGCTTCATTAAAAAAGGGACCTTGTACAAAATTAAAATAATATAAAAGTCCGATCCACGTCACACCGGCCATAAAATGAACCCACCGAAATACAAACATGAGACCATCTAAATTAAAAAGTGCATATGTCATATATATTCCTCCTTATGCCATAAACTGACCCACATCAGTAACCTAATATAAAGCTTTCAAATATTTCAAGACTATTTTAGCTCTCCCCAATTTTTCCCCTCCCCCATTTGAATCTTAAGGGGCACACTGAGCGCAGCCACTTCTATCATCCCTTTTTTGACAATTGATTTCATTTGGATGAGTTCCTGGTCTGGGACTTCAAAAATCAACTCATCATGCACTTGCATAATCATAAAGGCGTTTATTTTT
>CAZDSE010000013.1:9293-10081 GCA_964507905.1 uncultured bacterium
ATGAACCTGAAGAATCATTTTGGTTTCAAGGCTCTGATTTTTAATCTCATTAAATATCCGTATCATGGCAATTTTTATCAAATCCGCCGCAGTCCCTTGGATGGGCGTATTCATGGCCATTCGTTCAGCCATTTGCCTCAATTGCGGATTGGCACTTTTTAAGTCTGGGAGATAGCGCCTTCTCCCCATCAATGTCTCTGAATATCCACACTGTTTTGCCTTAGAAATGATACCATCAATATACCCCTTCACTTTTTCATACCTCATAAAATATCGGTCAATATAATTCTGAGCATCACTCACTGATATTTTAAGTTGCTGCGATAATCCATACGCAGACAAACCATACATGAGACCAAAATTGATGGCCTTGGCGGTTCGTCTCATTTCATCGGATACTTTTGATTGAGACACTCCAAACACTTCAGCGGCCGTCTCAGAATGCACATCGCGATCATGTTGAAACGCATCCAGAAGTGCTGGATCCTCGCTAAAATGCGCCAAGAGTCTCAATTCTACTTGCGAATAGTCGGCTCCGAGCAGACTACATCCCTGTTCAGCAATAAATGCATGCCTAATTTTTTGACCCAGATCCGATCGAATCGGAATATTTTGCAAATTGGGATCGCTGGATGACAGCCGCCCTGTCTCAGCAATCGTTTGATTATATGATGTATGCACTCGATCCGTCTTCGGATCTTTGAGCTCCAAAAGTTGATCCACATAAGTTGATTTTAATTTAGCAAGTTCTCGATAAGCCAAAATTTTTAATGGCAACGGATGTTGTT
>CAZDSE010000013.1:10091-13494 GCA_964507905.1 uncultured bacterium
AATATCCTGTTTTTGTTTTTCGTTTTGCTGGCAACTTTAATTTTTCAAAAAGGATCTGGGCCAACTGCTTTGGAGATTGAATATTAAATTCCTCTCCTGCTACCTTATAGATGTCTTTTTTGGTCTGCTGGATATCCACTTCCAAGGATTTTGACATCTTTGTTAAAAGTGGAACGTCAATTTTTACTCCCCAATATTCCATCATGCAAAGACAACTCACGAGTGGCATCTCCACATCTTCATAAAGAGACATTTGCTTTTCATCTTTTAGTTTTTTCCGGAGCAATTCCACCAATCGATAGGTGACATCCGCATCTTCTCCAGAATATTCAGTCGCCACATCTATCGGAACATGGTCAAACGTTTTTCCCTGGGTAACCTCATCAAAGTGAATCGGTTCATGGTTCAAATATTTAAGACTTAAAAAATCCATATTATGCGGCCCAGCGGGATCCACAATATAAGAAGCAATCATCGAATCATCGGTCACGGGTTTTACCCAAATATCGTGGTGGGCCAAAATCAAATAGTCATATTTAAGGTTTTGTCCCCATTTTTTTATGTGTGGTGATTCCAAAAATGGCTTTAGTCCCGCCAAAACATCTTTGGCCAGCAGTTGAGCCCCTTCCTTGTGACCGATCGGAATATAACACGCTTCATGCCCTTCGCCTTTGGGATATGCCAATGCAATCCCAACAATTTGTGCCTCACTCACATTTAAAGATGTGGTCTCCAAATCCACTGTTAATTTTGGTACGGTCGTTAAGTGCTGTAACAGTGCCGAAAAATCTGATTCTGTCACAATCGATTTGTAATTTCTTTCAAGCTGAGTTTTTCTTTCTGCTTTTTCCAATCCGAAACCCAATTGTTCAATCAGCTTTTTAAATTCAAGCTCTAAAAATAATTCAACTACTTTTTTTTCGTCTGGGATTTCTTTCTTAAATGAAGACAGTTGAAATTCAACGGGCACATCGAGATGAAGCATAACCAATTTTTTACTGAGCATGGCATCGTCTCTGTGCTGAGAGAGCATTTCTTTTTTCTTTCCCTCCAATTGATTCAAAGACTTTAGTAGATTTTCAACAGTTTCATATTTCTGAATGAGTTCTGTCGCCGTCTTGGGGCCTATCCCGGGAACGCCCGGCACATTATCTGAGGCATCGCCTTGCAATGCCAAGACTTCCACCACTTGACTGGGAGCCACACCAAATTTTTCTTTCACCTCTGGAATTCCAATCTTTTTATCTTTCATCGTGTCATACAATATCACCTGATCATCGACCAATTGCATGAGGTCCTTGTCCGCAGTGACCACCACAATATCGACTTTTTCTTTTTTCATGCGATGGCAAACGGTGCCTATCAAATCATCCGCCTCAAACCCTTCCTTTTCCAACGAATGGATATTGAAGGCATCGACTACTTTTTTAATATAGGGAATTTGCTCCACCAAATCCTGAGGCATCTCGGTTCGGTTGGCTTTGTATTCTGCATATAAATCATTCCGAAATGTTTTTTTGGCCGTATCAAAAACAATCGACACATATTCTGGATTTAAGTCTTTCAACACTTTAAGGACCATCGTCGTAAAACCATAGACGGCATTGACATGAAGTCCTTTGGAAGTAGTCAACGACCGGATGGCAAAGAAGGCTCTGTAAAAGTAGGAGCTTCCATCGATTAAACACAAGACAGGTCTCTTAGATGCCATATGGAAAGTAATTAAGCATATTTCATGGAATTCTTAAAGACTTTATAGATCCTTCGCGCTTTGCGCTCAGGATGACAAATTAAAGAATCTTTGCCGCTTCCTTGGCAAAATAGGTAATGATCATATCGGCGCCGGCCCGTTTAATGGACTGAAGGGTTTCAATCATGACTTTATTGCCATCAATCCATTTTTTTTCAGAAGCCGCTTTGATCATGGCATACTCACCACTCACGTTGTAAGCCGCGATGGGAAGATCGGTCATCTCTTTTACTCGGCTCACAATATCCAAATACGCCATGGCGGGCTTGACCATCAAGATATCGGCCCCCTCATGAATATCGGTTTCCAATTCCCGAAGCGCTTCTCTGCCATTGGCCGGATCCAACTGATACGATTTTCGATCTCCAAACTGCGGTGAAGACTGCTGGGCATCTCGAAATGGCCCATAAAATGCAGATGCAAATTTTGCAGAATAGGCCATGATGGGAATCTGAGAAAAATTATTTTCATCCAATCGATCGCGAATATATCCAATGCGTCCATCCATCATATCCGATGGCGCGACCATATCCGCACCGGCCTTGACATGAGACAAGGCCACTTTAGACAATGCCTCTACCGTTGGATCATTTAAGACTTGATTTTTATCCACAATGCCACAATGCCCATGAGACGTATACGCACACAAACACACATCCGTAATCACACTCACACGAAGCAACTGAGACTTTATTAAACGTATCGCCTGCTGAACCACCCCTTGATCGTCATGTGCCTCAGATCCATGGGCATCTTTGGTGAGCGCTTGTCCAAATAATAAAACCGCTGGAATTTTATACTCCGCCACTTCTTGAATTTCTGGAATTAAATGATCCAACGATAATTTATAAATACCCGGCATCGATGAAATTTCTTCTCGAACATTTTTTCCTGGAACCACAAACACAGGATAAATCAGATGATCCACCGTTAACGATGTCTCTCGCACAAGTCTGCGAAAGTTTTCATTGTTTCTGAGACGTCTTAATCTCATTTTATAATTCTCTACTTAATGTATTCACAAATGAGGGGATCGTAAACTCTGAAGGTTGAACCCTAACTCTCAGGCCCAGCTTTTCCATTGCCTGGGCCGTCACATCTCCCAAAGCGGCATATGTCAAAAGCTCGAGCCTTCGATGGACGTGCTTATCATGATGTGGATTCAGCATCGTTACAAAATTTTCGACTGTGGATGGACTCGTAAATGTCACCGCATCTATGACTTCTTCACTTAAATATTTTTTAAGTAAATTTGTATTACTTTCCGGCAAAATGGTTTGATAAAGAGGCAAAACATCGACAATGGCTTTTCTAGTTCGCAACTCATCTTGTAAAACTGTCCTGCCGTTCAGCGATGTTAAAATTAAAAAATGCTTCCCATCCAATGCCCCTGTAAAGGCTTGGGCCAACGCATGAGATTCATAGACCGCCGGGGTTAACGTCACCCGAATCTTATATTGCTTTAGCGACTCCTTGGTGGTTTTCCCGATGGCCGCGATGCGAACTCCACGAAGAGCCATTTTCGTTAATTTATATTTATTTAAATTTTACCTTTACAAAAGGTCATTGACGTCAGTTTCAACGACTCGACTGACTTCATACTCATGATTTTCGTCAAAAGCGATTAATGTAAGACAAGAATTGATGTGTAAA
>CAZDSE010000013.1:13504-13900 GCA_964507905.1 uncultured bacterium
TATATTTATTTAAATTTTCAAAAAAATATTGAACCGCATTTTGACTGGTAAAAATCGCCCAATCATATTCGCGCAATTGTTTAAAGACATGAAGGGCATTTGTGGCCTGATGGGCTCGGATATCAATCGTCGGGCAATTTAAAACGTTTGCCCCCTTTTGTTTTAATAAACGAGTAAACCGACTGGCTTGGTGTTCGGCTTGAGTGACTAAAATCGTTCGCCCTTTTAAGGGGAGACGTTTTGCTTTTGATTTTTTATTGGAACTCACTGTAAACTCTCTAAAATCTTTTTTCCACCTTCATTAAAAATCTTTTGAACTATATTTAGACCCACCGTTCCTTTTTCCTTAAAAAATCCTTTATCGTTATCCTTTAAAAAAATTTCCCCGTCAAGGCT
>CAZDSE010000013.1:13910-15005 GCA_964507905.1 uncultured bacterium
GTATAATGGATTTCGCACCCAGAGGGACACGGCATCCGCCCCCCATTTTTTTTAAAAATAATCGCTCAATCGATACTTCTTTTTCCGTCTGATCATGATTTAAATCACAAACCAAAGAATTCATCCGTCTATCGTCTCTTCTCAACTGAATTCCAATCGCACCCTGTGCCGGTGCTGGAATAAAATCCAATTCTTCTTTGATATGAGCCAAACAGCCCAAGCGATTTAAACCTGCCAAAGACATCACCAATCCATCAAATTCTTGAGCCGCCATTTTTTTGATACGTGTATCCACATTCCCACGGATATCTTTAACAATAATATTTGGATAAAAATGCTTAATCTGAAGTGCTCGTCTCAGACTACTCGTTCCAACCACGAATCCCCGGTCTTCATTTAACTCTTTTAAAGATTTATATTTTTGACTGACAAATGCATCTTTCCAATCGTCCCGTTTCAGTACCGCTGCCACACACAGATCATCTCGCATGGTTGTCGGAACATCTTTTAAACTATGTACGGCAAGATCAATGTCATGTTTCAAAAGCGCCTCTTCTAATTCTTTTACAAAAATCCCATCTCCTCCAATTTGAGAAAGACTGCTCGTTAAGATTTTATCCCCTTGGGTCTTGATGACTTTAATTTCAATAGAAATTTCCGGATCACGTTTTAAAATTTCAGATCGAACCAAATTGGCCTGAGCCAAAGCAAGAGCACTCCCCCGAGTTCCCAAACGAATGTGATGTGTTTTCATACTTGAGAGGTGACCACGTCACTGTATTTTCTCACAAATTTCGCTGTCTCCTCATCGATGATCGATTCAGCCCTTTTGGCCTCTTCGATTCTATGCTTATAATTATCATTAACAATATATTGTAAATCATCGATATTATAAAGATAAACATTGTCAATGCTTTGAATTCCAGGATCGACTTGTCTGGGAACCGAAATATCAATGCAAAAAATTGGGGCGTGCCTTCTTACCAAAATGGCATCTTCAATCATGGACTGGGTCAGAATATAACCCGGACTATTGATCGCCACCAACACCATGTCCATCTCATGCAAAATATTTGGAAGATGCTCTAATGAAAT
>CAZDSE010000014.1:0-2964 GCA_964507905.1 uncultured bacterium
GTATTGCGGTTGAGATAGATGAGACAGCATTTAAAATTTGCACATGGATTTCAGATCATAAAGAAGTAAATTTCGATGAATTAGATTCTTTAAGATTCTCTTTAAATAAGGAGAAAAGAGAACTGGATCAGGTGATTCAGTCTCTCTGTGAGGAAGGAATCCTCATTTCACAGAAACAAAAACAAGAGGAGGTCACACGATGTTTAAGATCATAAAATGGATTAGGCTATGTGGGAGCAAATCAGTATTTCGAAACTATATAAATTAAGAAAGGAGAAAAGATGATGAAACTTGTACGAAAAATTATAATCAGGATAAAATTAATTAGTCCGAAAAAAATATTCAGAAGAGCCGTGGATGAATAGATGACCGATCTTTTTAGAATAAAGCCTTTCTTAAGGCTTTATTCGGCTCTTTTTCTGGCGGCAGCGTCTAGGAATATCATTGCCGTCGGAATTTACATATATACCTACGAGATGACCCATTCTGCGATGAGCGTCATTATAGCGATCTTGTGTCGAAGAACCCCTGCAGTTTTTTTTGGAATGTTTTCCGGATATCTTGCAGATTATTTTCACAAGAGGTGGGTGATGGCCCTATCGGAAATTTTATCGGCGTTGGCGATTAGTCTTATTTTGTTGGTGCACGATGTGCACTCGATAGGGTTTATTTATGTGGCGTATATCATTTTGTCATTGACGGTGACATCTTCTCATTCTTGTAAGTCTTCTGCAGTATCTGAGATTGTTCCGGAGCAGCTCCTATCTACGGCAAACACATTTTTAAGTTCTGTACAGAATGTCACGATGATTTTTGGATCAGCCCTGGGTGGGATTTTGTACTCAATCGTCGGAATTAAATTTTTGGTTGTCTTAAGTATGGGGCTCATGGTGACTTCAGGATTTCTGATTGCTTTTATTCGACAGATACAGCGGACAACGCATGAGGATCAGCTAGAAACCTCGATGAAGAATGAAATTTTAGGAGGTTGGAATAGAATTAGAGAAATCCCAGAACTTAAATCAGTTTTTATCTGTGACGTTCTTGCGGTGATTTCTTTTACTGTTTACAATATCATGGTCACGCTTTACCCCTTAAAGTTGTATGGATTTGCATCGAGCGGAGTGGGACTATTCAATTCAACATACGGTTTGGCAGCGCTCGCGGGGACAATCATAATCGCCAAGATATCTCTTAGAGCCAGCATGCTTTCAATGGTGAAGTTTCGGCCTTATCTCTTAGTCACGAGTGGGTTTATTTTTATTCTGATGTCCATGACGACTTCCAAAATCTTGGGAATTACTCTTTTTTTTGTTTCAGTCTTCATTTATATGCTCTTTTCCTTGTCTCAACAAAATCTGCTTTTACATTATGCCGGCAAGCGCCATATCGGCAGAGTCTATTCGTTTGATAATATGATAACGGTGTTTGTTCTCACTTTCGCTGGATTGGCTTACGGAAAAATTGGAGATCTGTTTCATGTGAGCACCCTTGGATATTCTGCAGGAATTATATTGATTTTTACAACTGTCGGTTATGAATTCCTTTCACGCATTCAAAAAATTTCTTTTGCGACGGTTCGTCCATTAATCTTACTGTTGGGCCTTTTATCCTTTTTGGGCGGAGGATGTTCCAAGGTGTCTATCCCGTCTCATGATCGTGGTCAGTCGACTTCCATTGAGCGTTTGAGACTGAATTTGTATGCGCCTTTTGTTCATTTAGATCCGTCGAAAATTTTTGATACCGTTTCTCAATATATTGCACAGCAAGTCAATCGTGGATTGATACAAATTGATGTTGCGGGACAAATTAAGCCTGCGATTGCGGAGAGATGGGAAATTTCTGAGGATCAAAAAAAATACACTTTTTACCTGAGAAAAGGAGTTAAATTCCATAATGGACGTGAGGTGATTGCAGAAGATTTCGTGTATAGTTTTACTCGAGTGGTGAGCCCAGAGCTAGAATCCCCTGTATCCTCATATTTAGAAAAAATTGATGGAGCAAAGGAGTTTAAAAATCGACAGAGTAAACGGCTGAGAGGGATACGAGCGTTGGATCGATACACCCTAGAAATAAAACTCGCCCATCCTTATATTCCTTTCATCCTGATCTTAGCAACTCCGAGTGCCTCTGTGGTCCCCAAAGAAGCAGTTGAAGATAAGAAAATTATTTTTGACGAACATCCCATCGGAGCCGGGCCCTATACATTTGATCGCTATGATGCCACAGGGAAGAAGGTATTTTTAAAGGCATATCATTCCTATTTCGAAGGACCACCCGTGATTCAGAATGTGGAATGTCTGATTTTGAGCGAGGAGGAAGCGTATTATCGATTCTTGGCTAAGGATTTGGATTATTTTAAAATTGGTGACACTAAGTGGGCTGAACAATTGATCCACAAGGGGTACGCCGTAAAACGGGGTCTTCGCAATGGCTTGGCCTTCATCGGAATCAATCATCATCGTAAACCATTAAATGATGGGAATGTGAGGCAGGCATTACAGACTTCTTTGGACTGGAAGACCTATCAAGAAAAAATATTGTATTTTGGATTGGAAGCCGCGGACCAGTTTATGCCAAAAGATTTATTTGGCCGAATCAATACGGCATCCCTGGTTCGATACAATGTTGCAGATGCGCAGAGTTTAATTAAAAAAAGTACATTTGGGCAGGGTCGGAAGCCAAATAAGATCAGACTTCTGAAATTTGATTTGTTTGATAATAAAAAAGAAGACGCCTTTTTTAAGGAATCCTGGGCGAAGATTGGGCTGGATGTCGATATTGTGTATCTAGAAAGGAAAGATTACCGTCAGAAACTTCATTCGAAAGACTTCGATTTAATATATCTCAGAGGGGCGCCAGATATTCCCGATCCGGATAACCTCATTGCTTTTTTCCACTCCAATGGAAGTTATAATTTTTTTAATTATTCGAATCCGACGCTGGATCGATTGATTGATGAAG
>CAZDSE010000014.1:2974-3923 GCA_964507905.1 uncultured bacterium
TCCTCTTTATTATTATGATTCCCTCCAGGCGTTACAGCCACAATTACACTTTGGAGAATATCGCTATGCAGCCAATGAAGATCTATACATCATTACAAAAGCGGCTCACAACTAGACTTAAATTTTTGGGTGGGGCCATTTTTTTGAAGTTGTTTGCAGTGATTGCTGCTTCTGTATTTATTTTAAGCGTACTCGTAGAATTTCTAGTTGTTGAGCCCGCGATCTATCATTCTGAAGAAAATAAGGGACAAGCCATTCTGGATTATTTTTCAAAATCGGTTAGAAACGATCTTTTGTCAGGGTATCGAGGGGGATTAAATGTGGCTGCAGAACTTTTGGTGTCTACTGGACAGTGTCACTACGTTAAGATTTATGATTCTAATCAGTCTGTGATCGCATCATTCCCGAGTGAGGATTTTTTAAAAAAAGAAAACAAGCTGACAAAGAAAAAAGAAATTATGGTTCAGTGGGATCAGAGTCTTATTCATTTTTCAAAGGTCATTTTTTTCGATGAAACGATGGGAAGCCGAGTTGGAACCATTCAAATGGGGATCGATCGAGAGACTGTCGCCAGGCAAGTTTTTATGAGTCGGCTTTTAATTTTTGGATGGATGTTATTTCTCATTCTTATAACGGGTCTCTTTTTACATAAAACAGTCGAAAACCAAGTTGTAAGTCCGCTCAGCGATCTCTCTAAAAAGATTGCGCTCCTAAATGAGCGAGGAATTTATCCCAGTCTAAAAGAGACTTCGACCAGATACGCAGAAATCGAAAAAATTTTTTCAATGAGTCAAACTTTGATTGATCGAGTCAAAACCGCAGAGGACATGATCGAGAGAAAGGGGGCCGCAACTGCGATTGGGGAACTCATGCAGGATTTTTCACATGGGATTCGAACGCCCATTACGGTTATTAAAAATAGGGCATTGGACATAGCCCTGGATTCTGA
>CAZDSE010000014.1:3933-9622 GCA_964507905.1 uncultured bacterium
AAAGATGTATCCGAAGAAGACATGAACCGAGTGAAGCAAAGGTTATTGCTTCAAAAAGAAGCCATCATTGATGAATCTGGAAAAGTTGAGACATTTGTGAGTCGCATTTTGGATTCCACGCAGCCGATCGACATACATCCGGCTCCGACCGCATTGTATCATTTGGTGGAAAAAGTGATCGAGATCTATCGATCTCAACCATTTCAGAAAAAAATTGTTTTTTTAAATCAAATCGATCCCAATTTGCCAGTGCTTCTATTGGATCGAGTTTATTTTGAAGAAGTGTTTGATAATTTGTTTTCAAATTCGGTGTATGCGATTGAAAGCAACGATCAAATTCAAGAGGGATATATTCGGATTGGGTCCAAATTAAATTCAACTGGAAAGATCCTGTTATCCATAGAAGACAATGGATGTGGAATTGATGAGAGGAATTTAAAGATGATATTTAAACCTCATTTTACAACCAAAAAAGGTCGGGGGAATGGGCGGGGATTGTTTATTGTTCAGCGTATTTTGGATAAACACCAGGCGTTTATGACCGCAGAAAGCAAACTTGCCAATGGGACCACCATGACCATTCACTTTGGGGAAAGAGGGGGCCATGTCCACTGATCTTTTGAAGGACCGAAAGCCAAAGATTTTACTGGTGGATGATGAAGCCAGAATTCGTCTCATGTATGAAGAATATTTGTCAGATGAATTTGATGTCGATGTTGCATCGTCAGGCAAGGAGTCGCTCCAGAAATTGGTTGATGCTTATTATGATTTGGTTCTCTTAGATATCTCCATGCCAGACTTAACGGGATTGGAAGTTTTAAAACTCATTAAGCAAGATTATCCGAATCTGGATGTCATTATGTTTACCATGGATAGTTCGGTGTCTACCGTGGTGGAAAGCATGCAAATAGGGGCCATTGATTATATCGAAAAACATAAGCCGCGTGAGCTGATAAAGCTTTCTTTACAAAAAATCGTAGAAAGAAGAGGAATGAACCACGAGCTTTCTTACTACCGAAGCAGAAATAACAATGAAAGTGCCCTATATTCCAGCATCATTGGAAAATCTCAAAAGATTCAAGATGTGATTTCGATGATTAAAAAACTTAAAAATAAAGATGTTTCCATTTTAATCACCGGAGAAAATGGAACTGGAAAAGAAAAAGTGGCTGAGCTTTTAACCCATCAAGAAGGATTTGGAAAAAGAGTGCAATACAGCATTAACTGTGGAGCCATTTCGGCACATCTTATTGAAAGTGAGTTATTTGGTCATGTGAAAGGGGCATTTACAGATGCCAGATCGGATCGAGCCGGTCTTTTTGAGATGGCCAATGGGAATGATGTGTTTTTGGATGAAATTGGCGAACTGCCGTTGGAGCTTCAATCAAAACTTTTGCGCGTACTTCAAGAAAAAGAAGTAAAACGAGTGGGGAGCAATAAAACGATCAAAGTTCATTTTAGGTTGATTTCATCTACAAATCGCAACTTAAAAAAAATGATCGAAGAAGGAAAGTTTAGGGAAGATCTGTATTATCGGCTAAATGTCGTCCAAGTGCATGTGCCTCCTTTGAGAGAGCGAAAAGAAGACATTCCACTTCTCATAAGGCATTTTTTAAATGAGGCGGGGTATCAGAAAAAAGAAATTCCGGATGATGGGATTTCCATATTGAATGAATACCCGTGGCCTGGCAATATTCGTCAGCTCAAGAATGTGGTGATCAACATGGCCATTCAGTCAGGGGAAGATTTTGTGCTTGGCAAAAAATATATTCCTTCTGAAATTTTGTTTGATCACGCATCGACTGTTCATGGACGAAAGAAAGACGGTCAGTATATTCTCCAAGACATTATTGAAGATGTTGAAAAAAAGCTGATCTTTGAAGCCTTGGAAAAAACAGATTGGGTCGTAGTCAAAGCCGCCGAACTCTTGGGCACCCATCGAAACAGCATCAATAATAAACTGAAAGCTTGGAATTGGAACAGGCCGTCAGTGGAATGAACGCAAAAGAAATCACACAAAATATCAAAAACTTTGAATCCACTCTTGATAGGTTCTGTTTCAGGAGGAAATGATGAAGTTGATCGTCGATATTATTAATCATATCGAAGATAATCTAGATAAAGACATATCAGTTAAATCGGTATCGTTTTTTTCTGGATATTCGCTTCACCATTTTCAAAAGATGTTTGCGGCCTGTGTGGGAATGAGTCTCGGAACGTATATTCGTCGAAGGCGTTTGACAAAATCCGCTAAAAGACTTTCCACAACTCAAGATCGCATAATCGAAGTTGCTCAAGACGCGGGGTTTGATTCACAAGAGAGTTTTACACGTGCATTTAAGACCATGTTTGAAACAACCCCGAAAGAGTACCGCGTTCAAAGGCTAAGTCCTGGCCTAAGAACTCAACCCCTGATGAGTGATACTTATGTTCACCATCTACGATATGAAGGAGTTAAAATGGAACCAAGATTTTCAAAAAAAAATGGATTTTATGTCGTTGGACTGGGAGATAAATTTGAGAGAGGAAAAACAGAAGACATTGGTCAACGCCTTTGGCCAGAATTTATTAGACGACTGGATGAAATCAAAAATAAAAAAGGTGAAGATAAAGGCAGGTACATTACCTACGGCGTATGCCAAGAAATTTGGATCAAGGGGCATATTCAAGACACCTTTCGCTATTATGCTGCAATCGAGGTTGAATCCAACACAAAGCCTCCAAAAGGAATGGAACTCATTAAGATTGAGAAACAAAAATATGCCATTTTCACACATCGAGATGGAATTAAGAATCTCGATCATACGAATCAATATATATGGGGAACTTGGCTTCCTCAGAGCGGATACGAGTTGGCCCCCGCATCGGACATAGAAGTATATCCTGGCGATTTTCAGCCCCCACACAACGATGTGCCCATTGAAATATGGGTGCCCCTAAATGGTATTCAGACAAATGCTCTATAATTTATTTTTAAAGCTTTTGCCAATTTCTTTGCTGTTGCTACACCCATTGAGCGTTTACCGGATTCCATGGCTGATAGATTGGATACGGCGATGTCTGTTAGATGACTTAATTGTGCTAGGGTTAAGTCCATTCTCTTTCTCTGTTCTTTTAAGAATTCAGAAGGCTTAACTTTGATGCTGAGAAACCGTGATAAGTCTTTAAGCTTTGTATCTGGTGTTTTGGCTCTTTGAGAACGACTTAAAACTTCTGCTATGATTCGAGGATTATAATATTTAAAATTATACTTAGCCAAAATCGCTCTGATTTCTTTAATAACTTCATTGGGTAATCCTAGTTTCATAATTTTGTCCTCCTCATAGACCTCAGGACTTTCTTGAACCGTCCACATATAAGTATGTTATCAAAAATGATAAATTATTGCAACTATTGGTTTTCACAAATTGCCTCGATTTTCTAAATCTTACACCTTCTCTTCATACCCCTGAGCAATGGGAAGGCGGCGGCCGATGCCGAAGGCTTTGGGACTGATGCGAAGGCCGGGAGGGGCTTGGCGACGTTTGTATTCATTGCGATCAATGCGATGAATGAGATCTTTGACCAGTTGGGCATCAAAACCTTTCTTTATAATTTGAGAGATGGGTTTGTGGTCTTCGATATAGGTTTTTAAAATTTGGTCGAGTGTTTCATAGGGGGGAAGCGTGTCTTGGTCGGTTTGATTGGGTCGCAATTCTGCAGAAGGTGCTTTTGTGATTGAGCTTTCGGGAATCCGAATTTTATTTCTATTTATATATTTGGATAATTCATACACCGTCGTTTTCGGAACATCTGAAAGAACCGCAAGTCCTCCGGACATATCTCCATAGAGCGTGCAATATCCCGTTCCCAATTCCGATTTATTTCCAGTGGTCAAAAGAAGTGCCCCTCTTTGGTTCGAGATGGCCATGAGCAATGTTCCTCGGATACGGGCTTGGAGATTTTCTTCTGCGGCACTTGAATTTTCACTTTGGAAGATAGGCTTTAAAGATGAAAGATAAGAATCAAAGATATTATGAATTGGCAGGGTTTCTGTTTTAATGTTTAAATTTTGGGCGAGAGATTTAGAGTCTTCAATACTGCCTTCTGACGAATATCTGGAAGGCATGAGAATTCCAATCACATTCTCTGGCCCCAACGCATCACACGCCAACGTGGCGGTAAGTGCCGAGTCGATTCCACCACTTAACCCGATCAATACTTTTTTAAAGCCACATTTTGAGACGTAATCTTTGATTCCCAGGGTGAGGGCTTTGTAAATGGCTTCAATGTCAGTGGATGAAATGGGATGCAATTCCTTTTCTTGGGACGAGGGGTGATTTAGAATCACCATGTCTTCTTCAAAATCTTTGCACTGGACAATGATCTTTCCTTTTTCATCCACGGCAAAACTTGCGCCATCAAATATGAGTTCGTCGTTTCCCCCGACTTGATTTACATAGATCGAGGGTGTTTTATATTTTTTGGAGATGGCCTTGACCATGTCTGTTCTAATCTTTTGTTTGCCGATGGCAAAGGGAGATGACGAGATATTGATGAGGCAAGACACCTTTTGTTTTTTAAGAATACTGAGGGGATCGTTCGAATAGAGAGGCTTTCTCCAAAAATCTTTGTCATTCCAAATGTCTTCACAGATGGTCAGTGCAATCTTGGCGGAACGAGTAGAAACCACTCCAATCTTTTTTCCAGGCTCAAAATGTCTTACTTCATCAAATACGTCATAGCTGGGAAGCAAAACCTTAAAATTTCTAGATACAATCTTGCCATTTGAAATAAATGCAGCCGCGTTGAAAAATTTCTTTCCAATAGACGGATTTTTGTCTACGTAGCCAATAATCGCAGACATATTTTTTACTTGAGAAGCAAGGACCTTTAAAGCGATCAAATTGTCATTTACAAAATGCTCTTTTTCCAAAAGGTCGAGGGGTGGGTATCCCACCAAAGAGAGTTCTGGAAAAACCACAAGCTCTGCATTTTTGTTTTTGGCCTGAGAAATAAATGAAAGTATTTTGGCGCTGTTTCTCTGAAACGCCCCAATGATGGGATTGATTTGTGCGATCGCAATTTTCATTTTAAAAACTCATACTTTCTTAATTGATAAATGGCAGACTTAAATCCGCTCCGGACCATTTTAATCATATAATCATCCGAAAGGCTAAAATGGTCACTTAAAAAAAGATTATAATCTGAAGGCAGGGGATGAATAAAGATATAATCAATATATTTATTGTATTTTAACTTCTCTTCTAAGATTTCGCAGAGCTCTGCCCGCTTGGCATCGGGTAGGTCATTATCCTTAAAAAACTGATTTACCGTGTCCATGGCATTCCTTTTGGTGTCATATAATCTTCGCGACACATGAATTTTTTGCTCAATCAACTGATAAATGGCTTGGATCATCACATTGGCCATTCCATAATCGGCCAAAGACCCGATCACCGGACTATAATGATAGGGTTGATGCGTATAGGAAGAAATGACCAAATCACATCCCACATCCTTGGCCACGTGAGTGGATAGCGTCTCTCGGATTTCACCATCATAGTAATAGATGAGATCCTTCCCATGTTTAATGGGATAGGGCTGATAAATGGGGGGGAGGGCGGTCGAGGCCGCACAGGCTTGGGAAATTTTGATACTGTTTTCGTAAATCGCATGATGTTCGGGTCTGGGCTTAATATTTTTATAC
>CAZDSE010000014.1:9632-13698 GCA_964507905.1 uncultured bacterium
AGTAATCCAATTGGGTGGCGACCACAAATAGATCTGCGGTTAAATCCTCAAAATTATTGGTAGGAAGGGCTTTGAGCCTTAAATATTTTTCAAGATTATCTGTGGTAAACAGCCCACCAAAACTAAAGTGGTTTTTAATCAGAGATTCTATGCCGCCCGTTTGGATACCCTTCTTTTTGGCCCAAAATGATTTTAAGTATCTGGACAGACTGGGAGTGGCCAAATGAAAAAGATCTGTGTAGCCAATCGGTGGAAATGCCTTTTTTTCTTTGTTGGACTTTAGAAAGGATTTAATGATTTCTGGCAGTGTATATCCAGATGCCAAAAGAGACGTAATGATCGATCCCGCAGAGGATCCCACATAGGTATTGATGATTTTTTTATGAGATTCTTCTGGCGGAGGCTCTCTTTTTTTCTTTTCGGTGCCGCCACCTAAAAACAATCCCTTCTTTTCCAGCGCCAAACACACGCCAATATGGAAACATGCGGCTTTGACCGCCCCGCCACTTGCCACAAAAGCAATTTTTTGTTTGTGTGCAAAAGATATTTTTTTCATAGATGTCAAAAATCGTTGACCTAAATATCAGAGCTCACTATACTCAACTCCAGTTCAAAAAAGAAAGAGGATTTTTCATGGAAAACGAAGGGTTCTGGGTCCCACTCTTAGAATACGCAGTCAAAAAAGCAATGAGCATGTCGACTCTTCGTCGACGTATCCGGGCCAATAAAATCAAATACGAACTTCGTGATGGAAAATATTTTATTTTTGATGATGGAAGTTTTCCATTCGAAGATCCCCAAAAAGTCATTTCAGATCTTGAAGAACAAGTGGCCGATCTAAAGACATTGGTCAAAGTGTTAGAGTCCAGGCTGTCTCAAGCCAAGTGAAAATTTAGCCTATTTCATATTTAATGCATTTTCTATTTTCTGTTTTAATGCGAGATCTTTGGTATTTTTAGAAACTTCTTCTAAGGTACTGAGAGCCCGACTCCGAACATCTCTATTGGTATCATTTAGTTCTGCAATAAAAATATCACTGAGTTTATTGGGGTACATATCCCAAAACGAATCGTAATCGCTGAAATGGGATCCTGCATTTAATTTAACCCAATCTTCCTTTTCTTGCGCAAGTGCTGAAAGAAAGGCATCAAAGACATGGGGTATGTAGCGATAACGAACCAGAGCCAAAAAAACATCGTTTCGGACTTGACTACTGGGATCTTGAAGGGCCAAGGTGAGGGCATGTAAGATTCTGGGATCTGAAGTGGGATCGCTTAGGTTTATAGATTTAGATAAAGTTTGAATTGCGTCTCGCTTAGCATCTTCTGTGGTCGTGGGCAGAGAGAGAGTCAAAATTGCGGATTCCAGCTCTCTTTTATTTCTTATGACGGAGGAGCTTTGATCCTGGATTGTGTTGTCTATATCATTGCTTTGAGTTTCGTGGTGCTGTGCAACGATAGATTCAGTGGTGGACTCTATTTCTGACTGCTCTTCTTTTTTCCATCCTTCTGAGACTTCTTCTTGTAACTTTCTTAATATATCCATAACGTTTTGGGCATCCTTTAAATCCTCACCCAGGTAGAAATCGTACGCGAATTTATTCTTACCTATCTTTTTCTTTAAAACAGCGGGGAGGGACATCGGAGCAGAAAGCATTGCTTCATGAGATATAAGGAGAATGTGATGAATTTGATCTGGTGTCCACGTTGGGATGAGATAATTGTTCTTATTTGACAGAGTTTTTTCAATGGTTTCATCGAGATTAATTTTTGGATTTCTGACTGCGGGAGAAATGTTTTGCCACAACCCCTTTGGAATCCCAACCCAGCGGTCAATTCTAAAAATAAACTGCTCTCGGGCGTGAAGATCAAATGAACCCCATAGAATAAGTAGGAGGCTTAAAAGCGTCCCCCGTAATAAAAATGAGCTTAATTTGAGCACAGGGCTTAACATGGTCTTATATAATGCAAACCGGATGCCATTGGATAGTCCTAGCAACCCATTGATATTACTTATTTTTAATTTTGAATCACTCTCGAAAAGTAACAAATTTTGGATTTATGACATTAAATGTCACCCAACATACTCTTTTTACGAATCCAACAATTTCCGATACACCTTATTTTCATTGTCCTGGATTTTTCTAAAAATGTTGGCGATTTCGTACCAATGGATGTCAATTTGGGCGGATTCATGATTTTTTTGCCACCAGAGGCTATAGGTTTTATAGGTATTGGTGACAAAAGATCTGGGGGTGATGCGTGCCAGAAGCTCCCAAGTGAAATTATAATTGGCGTCTTTGCTGTTTTCTTCCTGATAGGTCGGATCCATGAACGTAATCAATGCAGGAAAGGCGAGTGGATTTTTTTCAGCCAAGAGATAATATCCCACATAATTTAGAAACCGGGGATTATAGTTTTTCATTTTTTCCAGAGCCGTTTTTTTGCCCAGCATCTTTTTAATTTCACTGACTTGCTCCCCAATATTTTCTCGATAATAGTAGAGACTCGACAAGACCGACTGAATATACGCTTGAATTTGGGGATCGCCCTCAAGGGCAATGTATTGATCAAACAGCCATCCGGTTTGGCCAGAGTCTAAGATTTCGACTTTGACCCACTGGCCTTCAATGGCGCCAATTTTAATTTTTTCAGGATTTTTTTCGATCACTTTTACAGCCGTCCCTTTATAAATTTTGGCAACCACACTGGACCCAGTTACAGAGGGCTGAGTTCGTAAGTTCGCATAGGGACTTAAGATAATTCCGGAACCGTATTGGGCGAAGCTGTGTGATGTAAATACAAAAAACAAAATAACGATGCTGTAGAGTATATTTTTTATTTTCATATAAATGATATCTTTTGTTCTTAAAGGGGCTTCCAGATGTCCTGAAGAGACGATAGCGCCAGCGTGTCTCAAAGGACATCTGGAAGTCCCTCTATAGACTCAAGATGACTTATAGATACTACCGGAGAGAACGAAACTCAAATAATTTCTTAAATAATTTCAGTAGATAGGCTGTCGATTGGAATCAGGCCTTCTTTTTTGAGCAAATTGGCCAAGCGTTCGCTGCGGGTCAAAAGCCATTTTTCATAGAGTCTTAAAACATCTCGATTGTTATGGGCAAAGGCGGAATCGGATACTTCTGCAAAAATATCGGTAAACGTTGGAAAACGATCAGAAAGATCAATAAAAAGATTGCTCATGATGGATTTTGCAAACGTGCGGGAGATGAGTTTATAGGCTTGGCCGCCCATGGTCATGTAGTAGTCGATGTCGATTAATTTTCGATTGAGGCTATCCGAAAAAAAGCCAGAAATATACAATGAAAAGTCTCCGATTTCTTTTAACAACTGAGTCCGCTCTTGAATGCCCGCATGCATCGCCTTGTGATAAACAATGGCCAGTGGGTCATCAGACAGCTTTTGCAGATTTTCAGCCTGCATGTATTTGGTGAGGACCGCCACCAAGTAATACTCAACATCTGGATCTACGGAGACTTCTTGATTCTTAAGCGCTGTTAGGACCAAATCCCTGAAAAATTCAAGCGGTTCGGTCCAAATACGAATCCGGACCCCATCATTTCCCATAATCTAATTATACGGAAAAATGCCAAAAAATCAAATTGTTCCAATAGTTTGCAGTTGACTGAAAAATCAAATTTTTGATAAACTTAAGTATTCAATTGTGACCAATACACCCATCATTTTTCGCTATTTATTTAAGGAACTCATTGCCCCATTCTTTTTGGGATTGAGCGTTTTTGTCTTTATTTTGGTCATGTCCCAGTTTTTAAGATTAAACGAGCTCATTATTGTTCATGGCGTGGGAATTTTTGCAGTTTTTAAACTTATATTTTATCTCATTACTTCATTTCTTGCGATTTCGATCCCCATTGCACTTTTATTCTCGGTCCTCATGCTCTTTGGGAGATTATCTGCCGATAGTGAGCTCACCGCGCTTAAGGCCTCGGGGTTTAGCGTTTATCAATTGGTGGTGCCGGTGCTTTTATTTTCGTGTTTGGTGTGTGTGTTTTGTTTGTATCTGACGCTCTATTTGGAAGCCT
>CAZDSE010000015.1:0-463 GCA_964507905.1 uncultured bacterium
TAAAAAATCTTTGGAAAATTCCGGAGTTTAGAGAATTAAGAGCCATGCCGCTTGATGATATCCTGAAACGAGAACTTTCGTCGCCAAACCCTTACTTTATAACTGCCCTCGCATTTCATAATGACGATATTCATGAGCTCACACAGTTGGGGCGTGGGAATCCGCTGGGACATCTCCCTCAGGCAGAAAAAGACGATATTGAAAGAGCCATGAAATTTAGAGATCAACTTCGCACGACATACATTGCGAGTAATCCGTTCTATCTTGACGATGATGCCTATGCCATCTTGGCGATCCATCCCGATTTAAAATATGTCATATACGCTTCTACTACCTGGAGATCTGGAAGAAATTATGCACAGGCGATCCTCCAAGATCTAAAAACTTCCACCCGTTACGTGCTGTTCGAAGTCGACACTCCAGAGCAAGAAAATTTTCGCGCTGCCATCAGTCCAGACAATAC
>CAZDSE010000015.1:473-9156 GCA_964507905.1 uncultured bacterium
CCCTCATGAATGCGGGATTCATTTATTCTTATGATATCTCAGATCATCCCAACGTAGTCTCTGTATCAAACGAAAACCGGCGAGACTTCACGCCATCTACGATGCTAAGCATGCATTACAAATCCACTGGAAAAGAATTGGTTCTTGTATTCCCCAATGGAGACAGTGCCACATATGATTTGGCCAAGGGAACTTTGACAAAATCTTATTTCAATACGTCAGCTGATTTCTTGGGCTCATTCTTTGATCAATCGACAGGTACCATTTCAAAAATTTTAAGAGAAAAGCGAAATCATGAGTCTTCTGTTCACCTGTATTATGAAACAGAGCAAAGGTATTTCGATATTCGACTGCGAGATGGAGTTTTTTTAATGATGAATATTGATGATGAGGGATCTAAAATTGCCGTGTGCAGTCAATCCCAGATTAACGACGAGTATGGCATCTCCATCTACGACAAAGAGACCGACTTTCGTGAAATGTATGCTCTCACCCCCATCATCAAGGCTCCTCTTGCGATGGCATTCCATCCCATTAAACCATTTCTATATTTTATTGACAAAGATGGCTCGCTTAATATCCATAATTTTCATACAGAGAAAACAATCAGCCAAGATATTTCAAAATTGATTAATTTTTATCCTGAAACAAGAATATTAAATTTCTTCTTCTATGACGGAGGCAACAAAATCGCTGTGGTGACTGAAGATGAAGACGGTTTCTATTCGATTCACCAATTGGAGAAATCCCTCCCATCGCTTGATCTACTTTATTTAATCGATCCGTCATCTATTACGCCTGATGGAGGCAAGAAATGAAACCGAATCTGTCTACTCAAATATTTTTTGGATTCCCTCTTTCCAGGGATAAATCATGACATCCTCTACAAGTCGAGGCTGTTCATCATTGCTTAAAATGAAAAGTTTGGCCTGAGGAAAGTCCTTCTGAAATCCCTTCACCGACAGCACATCCTTTTGAGGCACAAATGAAGTTGATTTTATTTCGCACAAGAAAAGAACTCGGCCAGATTTTTCAATCAGTAAATCTATCTCCACCCCATCTTTCGTTCTCAAATAAGAAAAACGAAAATCCTTCCCGTATGTTTTTGTTTTTTTAATAATCTCAAGCAAAATAAAATGTTCGAAAGCATGACCAAATGCTTCCGTCTGCGTCAGAAGTGGCACATCCAGTGTTTGATCCAATGCACGTTTAATTCCTGGATCAAAAAAATAAAACTTCGGCGCTTCTCTTTGTCTTTTTCGAACTGATCCATGGTAGGAATCTAAAAAAAACCCAATTAATGTGTCTTCAAGAATTTTAAAATAATTGAAAACCGTTTTATCATCAATGCCCACATCCGAAGAAATTTTAGAATAATTTAAAATATTCCCATTCATTTGTGCAGCAATTTCTAAAAAGTTTCTAAAAGCATCAATCTTTCTCACTTGTTGCTCCAGCTGAATTTCCTCTTTCAGGTACGTCCGTGCATACGCTTTAAGATAAAGTTTCTTTTGCTCATCATCCCATGCTAAAGAAGGATCACTGATACTGGGTTGATAGATTTTCGGAAGCAATCCAAATTCAAGTGCATGGCGTAGATTGAACAATGTCCCAAGTTCATCTGAGATCAAAGGGTCTAGCTCATACACAAATGCCCTTCCAGCCAACAAATTTCCAGCTCCACGCTTTAATTTTCTGGCAGAAGAACCTGTCATGACAAAACGTATTTGTGTAGATTCTATCAATCCATGAATTTGATCTAATAACTTCGGAACTTTTTGAATCTCATCAATCACAGCTACTTTTATTTTTTTGGCCAGCACTTCTTCCTTAAATAGATTCGGATGCTTAAGGTAGCGCTCCTCAATTTCAGAATCTAAGAGATCTATCCATAATAGTTCGTTATCCTGTAATGACTTAAATAGTGTCTTTAGTAGTGTAGATTTTCCAGTTCCCCTAGGCCCAAATAAGAAGAAACTATTGTCAATTCGAGGCTTTAAAAATCTTCCGATCATACTCCGAAATTGTACGACAGATTCGGAATAAAGTCTACTATTTTTAACAATAAGTCCAAAATATCATACACCTTGCCGCAAATTGGCGCTTTGGGAGCCCTTTACGAATATAAACTATTGATATAGTTACTATTTTTTATCACACACCCTGGCATGTTCTTTGCTATTAAATAGCTAGAGAGAGAGATGGCCTATGCGCAATTGGAAACTTAATAAATTATCATTATTCATCGCCCTGTTTTGGGTGCTAAATTTGGGATCCTTCGCGCTTTTGGCACAGGATATATCCGACGACCAAGTCCTTTCGGAAATTCAAGACCATCTTTCACATCTGAATGGAGCAAATGCCTCTCAGCTTAAAACTGAAGAGCAACTGACGTTTCTTACAAAGATAAAAGATCTTTGGAAGATTCCTGAGTTTAGGGTATTGAGGGCTATCCCTCTAGACGAGCTTATAAAAACACAAAATCAAAATGCTTATTTTCTCTTGGCCATCACATTTCACAATGAAGACATCAGCCACTATGAAGGCACCATTCAACCCGCCGATCATGATTTTGTCCAACGAGCCATTCAATTTAGAGAGGCGTTAAAGACGTATGAATTTAGTCAGCCAGTCATTAAATTTGAAACCATGCGGGGACTTTCTGCCATTGACCCCAAATTTCGCTATGGAATTACCAGTGAGATCACTAATTTCACACCCATATCTATAGGAGATATGAAAGATATCATTACAAAGACAACACTTATATTCCATGATTTAAATACCCTACGATCTATCGTATTGTATGCGTTCGACGCGACATCGACATTTCTTGAAACAAAAATATCCATTAGCTCCGATGGCTCGCTGATTGCACTCTTAAATGAAAGACAGGGCATGATACTTTTATATGATGCAACATTTTTCCCTCCACAGAAGATTTTTACTGGATTATTGGAGAAGGAGGAGTGCGAGATAGAAACGGAAAGCATCGCCTTCAGCACGGACAGAAAATATTTATATATCTTAACCAATAAAAATCAGGCGCTGATCTATGATTTTGGTCTATCCAAAGTGGTTCAACGTAAGAACATGGCAAAAACACCAGATATCCATTTAGAACACGTACAATCTTTTATTTCGCCTGCGGGCAATGTCATTCAATTCGGAAATAATCCACAAATGGAGCAAATATTGAATATTGATAATATATTTCAACCTTTCAATATTGCGCCGCGACGGTACCAATACAATATTCTCTCTTTCGAGTTAAATTCAGATGAAAATAAGATGGCACTCTATAATGAGGAGAGTCTGTTTGAAGAAGCCTCTGATACAAAAACAAGAAAGATCCCATCTATCCATGTTCTCGAATTTACAAATCCAGATGGGCTAAGCAAAATTCGCGCCTTCGACTTTTTAAGAATTCCCAAAGCATATACGCTACACCCTACAAAACCCCTACTCTATGTTGTGACATATGATGGGCTATTGGAAGCCTATGATATTCATTCTGGGGAAAAAAATTCATCGCAACCCATTATAGAAGATACTTATGAAGGATTCATTGCAGAAGTGGGAAGCATCCATTTCTCAGAAGATGGGAATACACTGGGCATCACTGAAGTTTTTCGGGGTAAAAAAACGCTCAAGATTTGGCAACGTTGTGGCCCAAGTTTAGATCTCATCCATTTAATCGATCCGGATAAAGTTACACCTGCGAATTCAGTCCCACAGAAAGAAGGCGAGAAATGAAAACGAATAAGGGTCATTTTTTTATTTTCTCTCTTACACTTATGACATCCATGCTGTCCTCCTTCGCGCTTTTGGCTCAGAGCCTGCCCCCAGCGAAAGCGGGGGATGACGTCATTCCCGACGAGCAAGTCATTTCTGAAATTAAAGACTATCTTTCACATCTGAATGGAGCAAATGCTTCTCCGCTTAAAACTGAAGAGCAATTGACGTTTCTCACAAAGATAAAAAATCTTTGGAAAATTCCGGAGTTTAGAGAATTAAGAGCCATGCCGCTTGAGGATATCTTAAAGATCGAGTCGGAATCGCCAAACCCCTACTTTATCACTGCCCTCGCCTTTCATAATGACGATATTCATGAGCCCACAAAGTTAGGACGTGGAAATCCACTGGGGAATCTGCCCCAAACAGAAAAAGACGATATTGAAAGAGCCATGAAATTTAGAGATCAACTTCGCATGCAACATATCGCTCTCGATCCTTTCTATATTGGAGATGAGGCCCGTTCGATATTGGCCATTCATCCTGAATTAAAATATGTCGTATATGACTCTGTAACAGATTCGGGAGATGAAACGCAGGTCATCCTTCAAGATCTAAACACTTCAAAGGGTTATGTCATGTTCTCAGCCCACAGTAGAGAGGAATACAAGTTTCTCGCCGCCATCAATTCAGATGGCACTCAGGTCGCTCTTATGTATGAGAGGGGCATCATCGTTTTTGACACATCCTCATATCCTCCAACGGATACCCACGTATCCAACCAAATCGAGGACTTAATCCCATCTCAGATAGTAAGAATGTATTATACATACGATGGAAAGGGATTGGTGATTTTATTTCCCAATGCAAATCTCGGTGAGTACAATTTGACCAATGACACATGGAAAAAATCTCATTATATTATTTCGGACACAGCTGAGTTTTTAGACCGCTTCCTTGATCAACAACGGGGCGATTTCACTCTTGATGTTTTAAAAGAACCCGAACAAAAGGGATCTATCCGTTTACACTATGGCTCATACAACATGCCATTAAACGGAAATTTTTTATTTTTGAGTACCGACAATCGCTGTTTTAAAATTGCGGTATGCACCCAGTCTGAAATTAAAAGCCAATATGGAATCTGCATCTTTGACTATGAAAACAACTACCGAAAAATGCACTCACTGAATTATGAGACCGCCGCTCCTCTTGCCATGGCATTTAGTCCCATTGAGCCATCTCTATATGTGATTCGCAACAATGGCTCACTCGATATCTATAATTACTGGACCAAAAACACGGTCAACCACAACATTTCAAAGCTCATTAATTTTTATCCAAAATTCACACATATCTATAAGATGTTCTTCTTTGACGGTGGCACAAAATTGGCAGTTGTAACTCAAGATGATGATGGATTATACGCGATTCACAAATTGGAAAAATCCACACCATCACTGGACCTACTTTATTTAATCGATCCGGACAAGATTTCAGGAGAGAAGAAATGAGATTTTTCATCACCATCACCACCCTTTTGTTCTTATGCGTGGGATCCTTCGCCGTTCGCGCTCAGATTATATCCGACGAACAAGTCTTAGATGAAATGAAAACATATCTTGGCCAGTTAAATGGCGGGCCAGTCACAGTTTTTCATTCAGACCAACAACTTCAGTTTCTTAAAAAAGTATTCCCGATGTGGAAAATATCTGAGTTTAGAGAATTGCGGATGATGCCAATCGAGAGCCTGATTGAACGAGAACGAATATCTCCCCAACCCTATTTTTTATGCGCCCTCGCATTTCATGATGAGGATATTCGGAGATTTAAAGATGAATTGGCCGATCAAGATGTCTTCAATCGAATCATTCAATTTAGAAAACAATTGAGAGATATGAGCCATTTTACTCTTTCAGCAGAATATAATGATTTGCCGCAGAACAAGATGGTCACTCAAATCAAGTTTACTCCCAAAAACTCTGCACTTTTGTTTTCAGCCGGTAGCTCGTTATATATGTGGGATATGGAAACATTAGACTGTCACAAACTCACTATTCAGGAGTATATACCGATGGGACCAGCTATGTGGGGTCTGGCTCATTTACACATATCCACATTTACAATTAGCCCTGATGAACATTATATCGCTATAGGAACCGCATCCGGAATTATAAAAATTATTGATCACTCTACGAATCAGGAAGTCGCACATTTACCCACATCTGATGATGAAATAGAAAAAAATATTGACCACGGAATCACTTCTCTCGCATTTAGTCCGAATATGAAATTTTTGGCCGTCGGCAGAGATGCTTACCAAGTTTATAAGCCGGACGTCTCGATCTATAACATCGACCGAGATATGAAATTTGATCTGCTCATAACCAAAGATAGTCACCATGAACTCACTGGGTTGGCATATACTTCAGACAATAATTATTTAATCGGCCATCATCATAATGGCACTCCTGTTTGGGCAGCACACAATGGCGAGGAACTTCCCTTTGTCGATAAACTCCAATTTAGAAATGGAGAATTACTTTACCAGTATAAAACATTTCGCCTGGGTGATAAATCTTGGGAGGCCACAGTTGCGGATCATCAAAGAATCGCACGAAATGAGTTTAATTTTCTTGAAAGTCATTACATGCCAATCGATAACAGTCACTCATTTGACTTTGATCCACAAACCCAATTGATCGCATATAGCAATGATGGACACAGTCTCAATGTGAAAACATCCGAATCCAGCCCAGCGGTAGAAATTTATCATACAGAATGTGAAATCATCGATGTCGTCATCAGCCCAGATGCCTCTCACCTTGCGGCCGTTACAAAGTGTCAGATTTTAAACGAAGATAAATCCGAAACCGATCCCATTTATCAAAACCACGTACTTTTATTCTCGAGAGAAACCACCCCAAATTTAAAATTGATTCTACTCATCGATCCCGAGAAATTTTCGGAAAAATGATTATTTATACCAGATCGGGTATAGAATAGATGTAATCATCATTTTTATACCCGAAAGGGGTTATATTAAAGGATATATTGACATATTATACCCGATTGGGTACTATAAAGGCATGAATGAGCTGGCAGATTTTATAAAAAAAAAGAGAAAGCAGGCAAAATTAACCCAACCTGAATTGGCCGAACGTGCGGGTGTCGGACTTCGCTTTATCCGGGAACTTGAGAAAGATAAGAAAACATTGAGACTTGATAAAGTAAACCAGGTTCTTAGACTGTTTGGTCATATGATGGGTCCAATTCCTATGAAACGAGAAATTGACAATGGCTAAACAGGCAATCAAACGCGGTCGAATTTTTGTGGAAAAAACTTTTGCTGGCATTATTGAGGAGCGTGAAGGTTTAACTATTTTTACCTATGACAAAAATTATCTTAGTTCTCCTCATGCAAAACCAGTGAGCCTGACACTCCCCCTGCGGAGCGAACCCTATCAAGAAAAAATGATGCACCCTTTTTTTGACGGCCTCATTCCGGAAGGATGGATGCTCAATATAATTACTGACAATTGGAAGCTTGATCCGAGAGATAGAATGAGCCTTTTACTACTGGCCTGTCAAGACTGCATTGGAAATGTCAGTGTCGTGGCTGAGGATGATAGCGTATGAAACAGTGTCTTGGATGCTACAAAAAATTGGAAGAAATATTGGCGTCAAATGAATACCACCCATATTGCAGCAAAAAGTTATTTGGGATTCCCACACCGCCTCTAATCAATTTTGGTTCAGAACAATTAGAAGAACTTGCCAAAGAGGCTTTGAGCCGACATCTTGGCTTGACGGGTGTTCAACCAAAAATTTCAACCGATCTGAAAAAACATGAAGATGATCCAAAGCATCGTCTCATGATCGTGGGACTTTTTGGGAATTTTATTCTAAAGACACCGAGCAAACATTTTCCGGAGATCACAACCGTCGAAGATGCCACCATGCACATGGCTCGGATTTTTGGGATTAAAACAGTGCGCCATGGATTGCTTCGACTTAAATCTCAAGAATTGGCCTATGTCACACGTCGCTTTGATCGTTCCGAAAAAGAAACTAAAATTGCCGTCGAAGATTTCTGTCAGTTAAGTGGCCTTCTCACAGAATCAAAATATAAAACATCCATGGAAAAAGCGGGAAAAATTATTTTAAGATATTCCTCACATCCAGGACTAGATGTGGTCACTTTTTTTGATATCAGCTTATTTTCATTTCTGATCGGAAATGCCGATATGCATTTAAAAAATTTTTCTTTAATAACAAACAATAATGGAGAAAGCGTCCTTTCTCCCGCCTACGATTTACTTTCCACAAAACTTCTTCTGAGCCAAGATCCTGAAGAAATTGCGCTCACAGTAAATGGGAAAAAAGATAAAATTAAACGCAAAGATTTTATGGCCATGGGGGAAATATTAAAAATACCCACCAAGGCCATGGAAAATAGTTTTTTAAGATTAGAAAGAGCAATCCCTGCGATGAAAGAAACGATCACCTTAAGTTTTTTATCAGACGATTTAAAGCATCGTTACATAGAACTCATCGATCTTCGTTCTAAGATTTTATTTGCCTCTAAAAATGGACGGCATGGCAAACTTCTGGCATAGTGCCGCAAATTGGCGCTTTGGCTGCCCTTTACAAATATAAACTATTGATATAATTACTATTTTTTATCCCCCACCCTGGCATGTTCCTTGCTATGAAATAGGGATAGAGAGATATGGCTTATGTGCATTAGGAATCTTAAAAATTTATCTATATTCATCGCCCTATTTTCGGCATTAAATCTGGGATCCTTCGGATCTGCTGGATTTGGGGCGCAGGATGACATCATTACAGACGCCCAAGTCCAATCTGAAATGAAAACGTATCTCACCAGTCTCAATGGCGACGATGACTCAGAAGAAAAAATAACAGAGCAACTTAAGCTTCTGCA
>CAZDSE010000015.1:9166-13528 GCA_964507905.1 uncultured bacterium
AAGTTAAGGGCCTATGGAAAATTCCAGAGTTTAGAAAAATGCGAGGCATGTCATTGGATACGATTTTACAAGGTCACACGCAGGACGCTTATTTTTTATCTGCCATTTCCTTTCACAATGATAGAATAGAAGATTTAATTATTGATGCAGGCCCCACTGAGGGACCAGAAGACATATCTATTATTGATCATGATGAATTGTCTCGTTTTGACATTGAACTCATCGAAAAAGCCAGAGAATTTCGAGCGGGACTGAGAGGTTCGGGGGTTGAACTCATCTCAAACTATGATATTAGGCACTCGATCCCGCAGTCTCTCTCTGTAATGAATGGCAGAGTTTACGTGCTCTCAATCGGAGGGGGTGTTGGAAGTGGCGGCGGTAGCTCCATGTCACACCCCTTGCTCAAACATAGTTTTAATCCCAATCGCAGCAAAACAGATGATTTGGCAAGCGAATCCTTTGATTTAAGTCCTGAAGAACGTGCTCAAGATATTTTTTGGCAGCAAGGAATTCAAGATCTGCTTTGGGATCAAAAGAACTCTTATCTATACTTTTGGACCAAAACAAATAATCTCTATTTTGCTCATCCATCGGTGGATGATCATTTCATACGCGCTCTCCCATCCATAAATGGCATCGTCTCAATCGCCATGTCTGAAACCCAACGATCCACTGATGACAGAGCCGAACTCCTCATGGCTGCTGCTGAAAATATAGATACGATCCACATGTCGGTGATCAATGAAGGGCGAATGCATGAAAATCATATCCAGCCCTTAAATCCAATTCATGTGGGAGAATCCGGAATCATCCAAAATATCAAGCTCAGTCCTTTTGGAAAATATCTTGCCATTCGAAGACTATATCCAATCAAGCCATATGCTGATCAAATTGATGTCATCAATGTGGCCACTCATGAGGTGGTTTTTACAAAAAACTTTGATATCGACTTATCCAATCTAGAAACAATATCTCGAGGTCTCAGTTATTTTAAATTTATGAGCACAGATCATCTCCTATATTTGGGGATGAGAAACGGCAATGTAGGGATGGTCAATCTCGATTCTCCCAAAGAAGAAAACTATTTTATTCCTGCTCCTTCAGATTCCTGTGGCCCAGTCTTATCCATCGCAGAATCTTCTGATTTTTCTTTAGCAGTGAGCTATGCCAATGGATCGATCAAGATTTGGCCCAGCCCAGACAAAAATAATATCGTGATCCAGAAGACGGGAGATGGAGATGAATCTGATTATGTCGTCAATATGAAGTTTGTATCGGATACGACTTTGGCATCATTATCACAAGACGGGCTCTTACAAATTTGGGATCTCTCTGTCCCGAAACTCGACTTAAATCTTATTTTATTGGTGGATCCGACTGCAGCAGATATGGGAGGGAAGAAATGAAGCCACAGTTCATGCTTATGATTTTGCTTCTATCTTCTATCTCCCTTCATGCTCAGGATGACATGCCCATTACCAATGAGAAAATCTTAGAAGAAATGACTGATTATTTGAAGCATCTCAATGGGGAAATGGATTCTGAGAGCAAACGCGCTGAACAGATGAAAACAGTTATAAAAGTAAATGGACTGTGGAAAAGTGCAGAATTTCGGAGATTACGTGATTTGCCATTGGTGGCCGTAGTCAATCAAGAACAAAAAAGTCCATTCTTCGTATCGGCTGTGGCATTTCATGATGAGGAAATTGAAGACTATAGTGATTCTGAGCCTGTGCACGATATTTCCCCAGAGCTCTGCCAAAATTTTATTGATCGTGCCAGGAAGTTTCGTAAGTCCCTAAAAGGATTTTCTCCGTTTACCAAAGTAGGAACCGTCGTAGATACGCGAAGAGCCATCCAGATGGCTTTGAATGATCCCCATAAGCGTTTGGATCAAATCAACATACTCGCCATCGATCCGAATCTTAGATTTGCCATCATTAATTATGCATTCACATTAACAAAAGAGGAAAGATATAAAGGCACTACATCCTATTATGCGGTGCCTATAAATGAAAGCAAGACGTTGAAACCAAATTCATTTATGGAGGAAGAGTTCCTGAATGAAGATGAATCATATGGAACTCCATCTGTGGCATTTGGCCCTGATGGAAATCTCATGGCAATATTGAATAAAAATAATTTTCTTGATATTTTCGACACGCGAGAATGGACTCCCAAACTCCTCTATACGTTCCGCGATGATCAATTCAAGGGGTCATCCACAAGAATTGTCGTTTCAGACGACAATGAAAACATTGTTCTTCTTTACGACACCGAAGCTGAAAAGAAAATTTCTATTTTCAATATCGCCAGCCAAAAAATAATTTTTTCTGAAAAACTACCACTTGTCTATGAAAAAACAGGGAGCAGAGATGTCTTATTTCGTTTCCTTATTAATAGTGCAGAATTAAATCCATCCAAACTGGAACTCGCTCAAACCACAGAAAATGGAATCCAATTTACAGATATAACCCCTACCCTTAAACCCAATCCCAGTCATATGATGATCTCATCGCGTGAGGTTGAAAAGACACCCCTGGCTTTATCTTTTCGCAACGACGGGAAGATGATGGCAATCCATAATTATACCCATGCGTTTCAAAATGACCATTATATCACCATACATGAACTTCCCTCTTTCACAAAAATCACTGAAATCCCTGTACCCAATTTATCATTGGGACGTCCATGGACCTTTCATCCCCTAGAGCCCTTGATATACATTATGCCCGAACCGGGAATGCTCATCGCATATCATATTTATACGGGTGACAAAGTCTTTACCCAAAACATACAACCCCACAAGGCCCTAACATCATTTTTTGAGCACACAATATATTTCGATCAAAGCGGAAAAAAATTAATCATCCATGACGGCTCACTTAATGGTGATGCCTTGGTTCTCTGGCAAGCCTCAGAGCCAGACCTGCGAGACATTTTTCTCATCGATCCGGATAAAATTTCACCGGAAAAAATTTCTCCCACAAGCGTAGCGCCTGTGAAAGGAAAGCAGAAATGAATCGCTGCAATGGTCTTTTTTTAATTTTCTCTCTCATCCTACTGTCCTCCTTCGCGCTGCGCGCTCAGGAAGTCATTACCGACGACCAAGTCTTATCTGAAATGAAATATTATCTCACCCATCTCAATGGCGAAAATGCGTCGGAATATAAAATGGCTCTGCAATTGGATTTTCTCCAAAAAATAAAGGCCTTATGGAAAATTGAAGATTTCAGAAAGTTACGTGCGATGAGCAACCGCGAAATTCTAGAGACTGAACAAGATCATCCTTACTATCGCCTCGCTTTGGCATTTCATGATGATGCAATCGAAGATTCAAAAACTGATCTCGAATTTGTTCCAAAAATCATTGAATTTAGACGACAATTAAAAGACGACTTCGTTAAATTAGACGATGAGCTTGATGTACTTAAAGCAACTCCTGGATTGTTGTCAACTTTTGGATCAGATGCTCATATATACTTTAAAGCTTATGCGATGAGTCCACCTCACTTTAACGAAAAATATTTGGCCTTTGGGGATGCAAGAGGAAATCTGACCCTTTTTGATCTCAAACAAAAAAAGCTTGTCTTCTCACAAAAAGTTTGCACGACTGAAACCGAGACTCACAGCGTCCATCAGATTCGATTTGATCCACGTATGGAGAGGCGACTTGTCTTTACTTGCGGTTATAATCCAAAAGTGCATATTTTAGAGTTCAGACCCGATCGCTGGGATACACCATATTTCGATGAATTGCCCACTTTTAGTCAGTCAAAACCCGTTTCCCTTGAGCTCGGTGGCACCTCAGATATTGAATTTAGCCAGTCCGGTGGAGGTATGGCTGTATCATACCAGTCTCCTCCCGATATTGTTCTATTTAGATGGAATGTCTTTACCCCTTTTTTCCGTCGCATAGCACAATCATCAAATACGATACCCCACCGTAAACTGTCCTATAGCCCCGATGGCAAGTATTTGGCTTTTTACGATGATTATCAGGTTAATAATACAAATTCATTTAAGTTTAATGTGAACGTAGCCCATCTCCCCACTTGGACAGAACTAGAACAAAATTCATCACTGCAGCCATCCATTGAAACGTTAAATGTCATCGAAGATGATCAATTAACTTACCCCGTGTTCAAATTTAGCCCAAATAGTCAAATCTTGGCCATCGGCACATTTGATGGTTCATATGAAAAACCTGGATCTGCATCACTGGGCAATATTTATCTCTGGGACATGGATCGTCATGCCATCACGCACACGTTAACAGACGCCAATGGAGATAGTTCTATTGAAGACATCATATTTAATCCCAGCGGAACAATCATGGCCGCCACGACATATCAAATGGAC
>CAZDSE010000016.1:0-5300 GCA_964507905.1 uncultured bacterium
AATGATTTTTATTATTTGCTTCGTTTGTAAATCAACAAGATGAACGCTTCCTCCTTCCTTATAATGAATCCCAGTCACCACCATAAAATTCCCGGAAGGCGACATTTTTACTCGCTCTAAACACACCCCCGGAATATCCAAATAATCTGTTTCTTGGGTCTTTAAATTATAGAGCAAGATGCGCTCCTTCCCCCATTCGCCATATCTAGTAATATAAAAATAGTGGGCATCGGGAGAAAAGCCAACCTGACGATCCAAACGAGAAATAGACAATGTGGGAAAATTCGAAACCTCGTGTTTTTCCAATAAATCATAAAGCGTAACTTCCTCATGGCTTTTACGCTCAAAGTCGTACCATTTGGCATGCGACGCCACATAGCGATTATCCGGGCTCATCATAATTTCTTGAATACGCACACCTTCTGCATGGCTCAATACCACTTCCCCATTTTCAAAATTCGGCACAAAGGATGCTGCTGCATCCATTTTTAGTTTTTCTTCGCTTGGCTTGTCTTGTGTTATTTCTTTTTTTCGTTTTTCAAGTTTTAAAAGCTCTTCAAATTCTTTTTCAACTTGAATCGCGTGATACGTGTCTAAAATAAACTGCTTTAATTGGGTGTTAAGTTTGTCGTTCGAAGATTGAATGTCTTTAATTTCTTCGAATTTATCACTTAAATTTTTAAAAAGAGACCCAAAGTCCTGCCTCTTCACTGACTGATTTAAATCATGAAATGTCCACACAATTGCAAATTTTAGCACTTGAAATGTCCCGTTTGGATTTGGGTTAAAATTGGCCGTGGTTAAAAGATCGGGAAGATACGTTTTCACAAAATAGGCATACGCTGGGCGCTCGATCTCACCGGCTGGAAGATTTTGATGGGCCATTAAATAAGGAAGGTCTGCATCTTTATACAGTTTAATGGCTCGTTTAATTCCGGGGATCAGCACATAGTTAATGGCCAAAATAGATTTTTCAGGTGGAAAAAGCGAACTAAGCGCCAACGTTCGATTTAAATGATAGCGCATAAGAAGTAAATCTCTCACTTCTTTCGATTCCGCCACAGAGTCTTGAATCACTTTTTCCAATGCCGCTCTTTTTTCTGGGACTTGAATATTGCCATCTCTCAGAGAATCCAATTTATTTTTAAGCGTTTCTGCCGTACTCCGTGCCCATTCTTGCATCTCTGGCGTAATATCTTCTGCGCGGATTTCTTTATAAACCCCTTCGTCAAACAGGGATTCTTGGGCGGAGGACAAATGAGGGACCACAATCACCAGGCCAAAGCACAATCCATAAATCAACTGTTTCATGTACTGTTGGTCTATAGAATGAGGTGGTCCAATTGTCAACATAGCCAAGATAAATTCCATTACCGTTTGGTATGAGTCTGATATTATTTTTGCCATTTTTTGTCACAATCTCCGTAGTTTGTTACTTGTGGTCTGATTGAAGACAATGGCTTCCAAAATTAAATTGCAAATTCAATCACTTACAAATATTACTCTTGTCAGTTTGTGGCATATCATTTGCATTATATATTCCATATGAAGCGCTTTATTCTGATTGGCTTCCTATTTTTAAGTGGCCCAGTGTTTGGGCAGTCTGATCTTTCTTGTAAGCAAGTTGAACTGTATCTACAAATTGTAGGCTCAATTCATGTACAGTATAATTTTCAATGGGTAGAACATCTGGCCCTTAAAGTGGCCCTTTCCAGAGTTCAGCCCTTGGCAATGGAGTCTCAACAAAAAGGCGAGTTTATTAAAACCATTATTGAGGCGCCATCAGTTGAGCATCTTTGTGAAAATCTAAATGTCCTTTTTTCAAATGAAGACCACTTTAACGAAAACTTTCTTAAAGAAATTATCTCCTCCCTAGATCCCCATTCGCTATTTTTTCGTGCGGACAAAGCGACTGGTGTGGCCTCATATTTGGCGAACAAAGGTCTGGGGATTGGAGTTTACTTAAGAGGCCTACAAGAATGGGGCTTTCGGGGGCCATATGAAATTTCAAAAGTTATCCCAAACACGACTGCTTTTGCCATAGGCTTGCAGGAGGGTGATCATCTGGTATCTATCGACGGTCAATCTCTGGATTCATTGCCTATAGATGATGTGAATACTCTTATGGAAGGACTCAATCCAGATTCTCAGATTGTAATCGACCGCTTGGGTCAACGCCTAACATATAGAGGATTAAGACGAACCACAGTGTCCCTTCCCACGGTTGACTCTCATTTTATTGGGGAGGGGATTGCTTATATAAAAATATATGATTTCGCCCCCTCAACTGCCAGAGAGTTCATTGCCCATATTCATCGACTGAAGAGTGCTTATGGCCAGGAAGTCAGAGGGATTCTGCTGGATTTGAGAAATAATTTGGGGGGACTACGGGATGCCGTTGTTGAATGCCTAGACGCTCTGGTCGACATGGGAATTGTCTTAATTTCGGAGGGTCCTTCCGAGGGAAGACAGTTCGACGTGGCTCAATACCCGGGACGTGAAACAGACGCACCCATTGTTGTTTTGGTAAATTCTATGACTGCCTCTGCGGCAGAGATCCTGGCTGGAACATTAAAAGAACACGGCCGGGCCATTATCGTCGGAGACAGAACCCATGGAAAAGGGTCTGTCCAATCAGTTCTTCCCCTGTCTAATAGTGATCTTCTTGATTCCTATCTAAAACGCCTTTCCCGTTCGCACCCACGCCTTGAGAATTATGATGGATATATCTTTTGCACGACAGAATGGTTTTACTTACCTTCTGGCTTTTCTCCGCAATATGTCGGGATTACTCCCGACATTGAGATCAAAGATCCTTCTTTTGATCATAAGATGGCGGCATATAAAAAATATTATTCTCATTTTATAGAACATGAAGCAGATTACCCAAACGCAATAAAGATCGATCCCCGAAAATTTTCTTTTTCGCCGACCAGCCCATTTAGAGAGAGTGCTCTTAAAGAAATAAAGCCCGCCTCCTATCTAAGAGAAAACTATTCTGATCTAGAGAAAGAAAATCTCCAATTCTATCAAGCCCTTGATGTTTTAAAAACAGTCATTCATCGTCCATTGTCTCCCACAGAAATTTCGGCTGTTCGATTATACGCGCGCCCCATCCCTCAGCTTCGCCTAAAAATTGATTTTCCGGAAGATAGAGAAGTACACCTTCACTTTAAATTTAAATCTATCATTTATGAAAGCCACTGGCTGGGATTATCTTCTGAAAGGATTGAAAAGCTGATCTACACAACAGAAGCCACATTAGACCCAACCCAAAAGGAAATTGTTTTAACTTTGGAAAGTGATTCTTTGGATAAAGCCTTTAAGACTTCACAAGAGGGTTTCTTTATTTTGGAAATTGAGAAAGATGGGTCTCCATTTTATCGGACCATTTTGTTTTATTAAATTTTATTTCTTTTGGGTCTCTTGCCTCTTCGCCACTTCAATCTTTTTTTGTTCTTTCTGAAGTCGTTTTAAGTAATTGGCGTACTCGATTTCACCCAAAACTTTATTTAGAATTTTTTCTTCCACTTCGGATTTGGCTTTTTGGGCGAGTTCAAGATCAATAGCAGATGCGGGTTCTATGTCTTCTCCCAAAATAAGAACATGATTGTCTCTCACTTCCGCAAATCCATAACTGACCAAAAAATTAATTTGCTCGTCATTGGATAGAGATAGGGTACGCACAACTCCAACGCCCAACGTTGTTAAGAGTGGGGCGTGGCCTGGAAGGATCGTCACTTCTCCCGCCTCGGCAGGCATAATGAGCTCATCCACTTGGAGTTTGTGGACTACCTTTTTTTCGGGGGTGACGATGGTTACGCTGAGTGGCATGCATTTATCCTTGAAGTTTTTTCGCTTTTTCCTGAACTTCTTCGATTGTTCCAACCATATAAAACGCTTGCTCCGGAAGTTTATCGTACTTTCCGTCCACAATTTCTTTAAATCCTCGAACGGTGTCTTTCAGATCCACATACCGTCCGGGAGTTCCTGTAAATTGCTCGGCCACAAAGAAGGGCTGCGATAAAAACTTTTGAATTCTTCTGGCTCTGGCCACAATAAGCTTGTCTTCTTCGGTCAACTCATCCATACCCAAGATGGCAATAATGTCTTGAAGCTCTTTATATCGCTGCAATATTTTTTGAACACTTCTTGCCACCGCGTAATGCTCCTCACCCACCACTTTTGGATCCAAAAGTCGGCTGGTCGAAGCCAGGGGATCCACGGCTGGATAAATCCCAAGCTCTGCAATGGGACGCGATAAGTTGGTCGTTGCATCCAGGTGCGCAAACGCAGTGGCCGGAGCAGGGTCCGTATAATCGTCCGCGGGCACATAAATCGCTTGAACAGAAGTAATCGATCCTTTGGTTGTGGTTGTGATTCGTTCTTGAAGTTCTCCCATTTCTGTTCCCAGTGTTGGCTGATATCCCACGGCAGATGGAATCCGTCCCAAAAGAGCCGAGACTTCCGATCCCGCTTGGGTAAATCGAAAGATATTATCAATAAACAACAAAACATCTTTACCTTCTTCATCTCTAAAATATTCCGCAACGGTGAGGGCCGTTAATCCCACCCGGGCTCTTGCCCCAGGGGGTTCATTCATTTGTCCATACACCAGGGCCGCTTTCGAAATAACTCCAGACTCCTTCATCTCGTGCCACAAGTCATTTCCCTCCCGTGTTCTTTCTCCCACACCCCCAAATACAGAGTAGCCGCCATGCTCCTTTGCGATGTTGTGGATAAGTTCCATAATCACAACCGTTTTTCCGACGCCAGCCCCCCCAAAAAGACCAATCTTTCCCCCTTTGGAATAGGGAGCCAACAAATCCACAACCTTAATCCCCGTTACCAATTGTTCCACAGCCACACTTTGCTCTGTGAATTTGGGAGGATGTCTGTGGATGGGATATTTCTTGGCTGTGGATATCTTTCCCAGTTCATCCACAGGCTCTCCAATGACATTCATAATTCTTCCTAGGGTTTCTGGTCCCACTGGAACCGTGACTTTATCCCCAGTATCCAACGCCCTTTGGCCACGCACCAATCCTTCTGTGCTATCGAGAGCGATACATCTAACTGTATTTTCACCCAGGTGCTGGGCCACTTCCACAGTCAAATTCCATTCCTGATTGGAAATGGCGGTATTGGAAAGTTTCACCGCATTATAAATGGGAGGAACTTTTCCGGGTGGAAATTCTAAGTCCACCACGGGTCCAATGACTTGTTTAATTGATCCTGTATTCATATTTGCCTCCTAATTAAGCAAAGGTACCAGGTACCTTTATTTGAGCGCTTCTGCG
>CAZDSE010000016.1:5310-13451 GCA_964507905.1 uncultured bacterium
TTAACTCTCTCGTGATGGCCGCTTGGCGCACCCGATTGGCTTGTAACGTCAGTTCAGAAATCATTTCACCCGCATTTCGGGTGGCTGAATCCATGGCGGTCATTCTGGCCCCATGCTCTGCAGATGCCGCTTCCAATAAAATGCGACACACCTGAATCCGAATATGCTTTGGAAGAAGACCCGACAACACTTCTTCGGCAGACGGTTCAAAAATATATTCTGCGGATTGAATTCTTTCTGCAGCTTCTCGTTTTGGTTTTGCGGGGAGAAGGGTTTCGGCAACCACTTTTTGCGAAATGGCCGATTTAAATTCATTATAAATAAAATAAACGTGATCCAAATTGTTTTTTAAAAATTCATCCATAATTTCGTTGGCAATCGTTGATGCATGTTCAAATGTTGGTTTGGAGATAATATCTGGATAATATTTTCCAAAATGTTCTGGCGGCAGTCTCTTTTTAAAATACTCGTGGGCTTTTCGGCCAATAAAAGACACTCTAAAATCCTCAAATGTGTCTTTGGTTTCTGCGATAAATCGCTCAGCTCGTCTGATAATGCTCGTATTATATCCCCCGCATAACCCCCGATCAGACGAAACAATAAATAACCTGGCTCTCTTGGGTTTTCGATTGACGAGAAGCGGATGTTTCCTGACTCCTCCATGAATCACCAAATTTGAAATCACTTCGATCAGCTCATGCGCATACGGACGCGCAGCAATGATGCGATCTTGTGCCTTTCTCAGTTTTACAGCCGCAATCATTTTCATGGCCTTTGTGATTTGCTGCGTGTTTTTAACACTGGCCACTCGTCGCCGTATGTCTTTTAAGCTGGCCATGGTTTATTTAAAGCCCTCGTTAAACTCTTGAATGGCCTTTTTTATTTTTTCTTTTAGCACATCGTCTAATTGTTTTTTGGTTCGAATGTCTTTTAAAAGAGCCTCATGCTTCATGTCAAAATATTCGAGAAGTTCCCCCTCATACCGAACGATATCAGACACTGGGATGACATCTAAAAGACCACTGACGCCTGCAAAAATAAGAAGAATTTGTTTTTCAACAGGTCTCGGTTCATATTGCCCTTGCTTTAGAACTTCGACCAACCGCGCCCCTCGATTCAATTGATCTTGCGTCGTTTTATCCAAATCCGATCCAAACTGAGCAAATGCCGCCAGCTCTCGATATTGAGCCAGCTCCAATCGCAAAGATCCCGCCACTTGTTTCATTCCTTTAATTTGCGCTGCCCCTCCGACCCGAGACACAGAAAGTCCCACGTTTACGGCGGGTCGAATTCCAGAATAAAAAAGATCGGTTTCCAAATAAATTTGTCCATCTGTAATGGAAATTACGTTGGTTGGAATATAGGCCGACACATCTCCCGCTTGGGTCTCAATAATGGGGAGTGCGGTTAAAGATCCACCCCCTTTGGCATCCGATAATTTTGCCGCCCGCTCCAGCAAACGAGAGTGCAAATAAAACACATCTCCTGGATAGGCTTCTCGTCCGGGAGGCCGTCTTAATAGCAAAGACAGTTGTCGATACGCTTGCGCTTGCTTGGTTAGATCATCATAGATAATCAACGCATGTTTTCCGGTGTCTCTAAAATATTCTCCCATGGTAACCCCAGAATAGGGTGCCAAAAACTGCAGTGGGGCGGGATCCGATGCCGTGGCGCTCACCACAATCGTATAATCCATGGCTCCAAACTGTTTCAGTTTGTCGACCACTTGAGCCACCGTGGATTGCTTTTGACCAATCGCCACATAAATGCAGACCACATTTTGTCCTTTTTGGTTAATAATGGTGTCTACAGCCACAGCTGTTTTTCCCGTTTGACGATCACCAATGATTAATTCTCGTTGTCCTCTTCCAATCGGAGTCATGGCATCAATGGCTTTAATGCCCGTTTGAAGTGGCTCTTTTACCGATTGCCGATCCACAATTCCAGGAGCTTTAATTTCAATTCGTCTTGCATGTTTGGCTTTTATCTCCCCTCTGCCATCCAGCGGCTGGGCCAATGCATCCACCACTCGGCCCAAGAGTTCCTCCCCCACCGGAACTTCTGCAATTCGATGCAGTCTTTTTACAACATCTCCTTCATGGATATGGGTGTCTTCTCCCATAATCGCCACCCCGACATTATCTGCTTCGAGGTTTAAGACCAATCCCCTCGTTCCATCTTGAAACTCCACCAATTCTCCCGCCATGACATGATCCAATCCATACACTCGCGACACGCCATCTCCGACAGAAAGCACCGTTCCCACTTCGGCCACATCGACTTTTTTCTCATAGTCTTTAATTTGTGCTTTTATAATCCGACTGATTTCACTGGCTCTGATTTCCATAATTCACCTCTTTTTTTATGCTCTCATGAGCTGGGCCTTACTAAGGCTTTTTGTAAAAGTTTAAGTTGCATTTTTAGCGATCCATCCAAAATCTGATTTCCAATCTTGGCCACCATGCCACCGATCAAAGAGTCATCGGTCTGATACACCACTCTCAACTTTTTCCCGATGAGCTTAGATAATTTTTCTTGAACTTGATCCTGCACCGTCACAGAAAGAGCAGAGGCCACAGACACTTCAACATCGACGGTATCTTCCAAAACATCATATTTCTTAGAAAACAATTCCCCAATTTCAGAAAATAAATGAAGCCTGTTTTTTTCAGCCAAAAGATATAAAAAATTTTTCGTTACATCTGACATTTTTTCTTGGGAAAAAACTTCTTTTAAAAGCTGCCCCTTTTGGGTCCCAGAAAAAACTCTTTTTAAAAAAAGCGTCTTAAGTTCTTCTGATGACCCTAATAGTTCCGCCACCTGTTCCAATTCTTTTCGAACTTGTTTGGCTATTTTCTCTTCAAGCGCAAGCGCTATGAGCGCTCGGGCATAGCGTTCGGTGACTCGTTCTGCCATGATGCTTCCTTTCTGATGTTTTTTTCATTTTTTAACACTTCAGAGACAACGCCTTGAACAAGCTCCTGATGTGTGGCCTGGGTCAGTTTCTCGCGAATGATTTTTTCTGACAGCGCAATAATGCGCCCTGCCACTTCTTTTTTAAGCTCATCCACGACACGTTTTAGCTCATCTTGAGATCTCTGTTCATATTCTGCTTTCATTTTTAAAATCCACGACTCCATCGCTTCTTTTGTTTTGGCTTTTAACATCTCAACTTGCCGTTCCGTGTCAGATTCCAAACTTTTCTTTTCATTTTCAAGATTTTGGATTTTTATGGAAGCAGAATCAAAATTTTCTTTGGATTGTAAATAAGCCACCTTGGCATCCTCAATGTTCTTTTTAATTTCATCGCTTCTCGATTGAAATAAGTTTTTAACGGGCTTTCTTAAGACATAAAATAAAATTCCACAAAAAATACTAAAATTAATAATTGGGAAAAGAAGACTTTTCATAAGGACACCGGTCCCAACATTTTTTGGACTATCTCATGAGCAACCAAATGAAACTCTTTTTCCAGTTCGGTCCGAGATTGAACGGCTTTTGTGCTTAATGCTTTTTGCTGCTCTTTTAAGTTTTTTTGCAGAGCCTCTTTGGTGCGAAGCACTTCCTGCGCAACCGTTTTGTTTACTTCAGAATGAACTTTTTCCAGCTTTTCATGAAGAAACACTTTGTGGGACCTGAGCTTTGTTTCATAGTCGTGCAAAACTTGCCCCGCATGTTTGGTCAGCTTGTCTGCCTCTTTTAGAGTCACAATGGTTTTATTTCGTCGGTCTTCAACAACTTTTAACAAAGGCCCAAAGACCCAGAAATTTAAAACAAGAAATGTTCCCAGAAACAAAAAAAATTGTATAAAAATTGTAAAGTCAGGCAATCCTAAGTTCATGGTTTTCCTTCATGAAAAATGTTTTTAAAGACATTTTTCGGTAACATAAAATGATGCACAAAGTCAATCATGTAACGCGTGGAGTCGGTAATACTTTTTAGCCCCACACACAACTTCTCAATTGACAAAAGATATTTCGCCCCATAACGTACCTCAACTTTTTCAAAGGAGGTATATTTATGAAAAAGATTCTCTTTTTAGTTATGGGTCTGGCTTTCTTACAAAGCGCTTTATTCGCAAAAGACACCAAAATAGGGCCATCTCCCTTGGTGCCACTCTTTAAGTGCACTCCTATTTTTGCACAGGTTCCCGAACCAGAAGACGCTCCTAAATTTGTGTATGTCATGATCGGTTTTGATGGGATGCTGACAGGCAAGGACACCATGGAAGCCGAACTATTGGTTCTTGGGAATCCTCCTGACAAAGATGGGGATGCTCTGCCGTATGTTGCGCGCGGATTTAAAGCCACAATGTCCAAAGACCATGCCACCATTCGAGTCACGGGTTCACTGGGATCCGATAGCGATAAAGTCGACGTTACCTTTAAAAGTGGAGAAGAACAACAGGTTGTGACGGTCCCCTATGATCAACACGCCTACTCCATGAATTGCTTGAGTCTTTTGAACTAAGCTATCGAATTATTTTTTAAAATCATTCTTTGCTAATCTTTCTCTGGGCATGGCTAAAATACGTCATGCCCTAAGTTTTTTGAGGCGCATTTAAAAAAAGCGTAAAGAAAGTTCAAAAAGTCTCCCTGTATGAATTAATCCCAGAAAAAGGAGGGTGTCATGAAAAAATTAATCTTCATGTTGATAATGGTCGTGTCCCCACTTACCGCTTATTCTTACGAGACATGGGATGTCACTCTTTATGAAAGTCCGAAGTACATGCCCCGCGGGAGATGTGACGCGGGCACTCGACTTGTTTTAGATAAAGGAGAAGTCCTTGAAAAATTTGCTTACTTAGAAAATTTTCTTCGCGGCGAATGTGACCTCTATGTTTCTCCAAACCCTCGCCTTTATCTTCTTTCAGAGGAAACAAAAGACAGTTGTGGTTCTTGGATCTATCGTGGAAAACGCTCAAGTGAACAAGACGAACTTTTTGAAATTGAAATCACCGATCATCGAAAAAGAATCTGCAGAGACTTTCAGCCCAATAAAATTATCGTTATCGAAAGAAATGTGGTCGACGCTGAATCTGAAATTTTATATAGCACAAGACTCCGTCCTCGCAGAAATAAATAAAATTTAGGCGGCGATTCAGCCTTTAGTCTCATTTTAATTTATTTTCTAAATTAAAGAGCATGGGGGCCAATTCTAATAAACGCTCAAAATATTTGGTTATAAAAAGATCGGTCACTCGTGAAAAACGGGCAGAAAATCCTTCCCATGTTTCCATCGCTTCTTCATCCAACTGATGTGCGTCATGTGGTAGTTTTTTAACTTTTTCGTAACTCTATCTTAAATGCGAAAGCGCTTTAAAAATTTTTCTTTTATATGACTCTAATAATTTTAATTTGTCCTTGCTAACCATTTTCAAATTCTATGTAAAAATAGGTCGGATTTCAAGCTTTGAAAACTTCTTATATGGCGCATCTGATTACCGTAGCTAAAGTTTTTCCCCCCCCCCCCCCCCCCGATAAGCATGATAGAGTACGAAAGAATGTAGTTTTTAATAAAAAAGGAGAAAAAAACATGAAAAAATATGCGCTGGCTATAATGATCTTATCATTAATGGGTGGAATGGCTTCTGCCAAATCTCTAAAGCATGGACGAAAAATAGCCATGGCTGAACAAGACATACAAGAGATTAAGAAGCATTATATAGGAATATGGAAAGGTTCTTTCAAGCACCTCTATATTCAGTCAGAGCCTGTGCTGGTCACAGTTAATATCAGAGATTTTTCTTTTTCTGGGACAGACCACATCGAAATTAATGTTAACGGAACTGCAACGATTACGGTTGGAAGCGTGATTAAAAAATTCTATATTCAGAGGGGACAAATATTCTCTGTATATGCAAATGAAAACCCAGATCAATATTTTAAAGGGGTTACATTTTCACTAAATGGTACAAATAGTGACGATGAACAATTTTTTATTTCATTTAACAAAGGCCTTCAACAAACTAAAAAATCTTATATCCAATATAACATGTACGGAACCATTACAAAAGAAAACTAGGCTCTCAGCAGCCCTAAGATCCGATTCAAATCCTCTTCACCGTAGAATTCAATAGTAAGCATGCCTTTTTTTGTCATAGAGGCGATAGTGACTTTGGATTTGAAATGTTGGGAGAGCTCTTGTTCTAGGGTCGATAGATATGGATCTTTTGTCTGAGATCCTTGTGGTCTATTAAACCTTGGGATCTCGAGATGAGGAGTACCCTTAACCAACTTCTCCGTTTGTCGCACTGATAATTCTTTTCTAATTATTTCTTGTGCAAGAGATTCCTGTTTTTTGGGATCGTCTAAAGACAATAGGGCGCGGGCGTGGCCGGCAGAAAGCTTTCCTTCTAGTACCAAAGCTTTAACTGTCTCCGACAACGCCAAAAGGCGTAGACTGTTTGTAACCGTAGATCGCTCTTTGCCTATTTTTCTAGCAACTTCTTCTTGAGTATATTCATAGTCCTCAATTAATTTTTGAAATGCCTGTGCCTCTTCTAATGGATTTAGATCTTCCCGTTGAAGATTTTCGATGAGGGCTTCCTCAAGACGCCCAGAAATAGAAGATTCTCTAATGATTACAGGTATTTGCGTAAGTCCCGCCTTTTGGGCTGCCCTCCATCTTCTTTCACCAGCTATGATTTCATATTGAAAATCGGATAGGCGGCGAACCAATATGGGCTGTAAAATTCCTTTTTCTTTAATAGATATAGATAGCTCTTCTAGGGCCTTGTCGTTAAAAACTTTTCTCGGCTGCTCTTTATTTGGAAGAACATTTTCAATGTCACAATAAAAAAATGTTTTTTGTGGAGCTGCTTCGTCTTTTAACAATGAAGCGTCCGGAATTAAAGATGCCATACCTCGACCCAATGCTTTTTTCTTGTCCATACCACTTCCTCCAATTCTTCCTACATACATTACACGTTTTTCTGTAATGGCTGTTCTCCAATATTTTCTACCGCGTTACTGAGTACTTCTGGATGAGGCAAAGAAAGCTGTGCATCTTCATGCTTTTGAATAATTTCCTTGGCCAAACTCAAATAACTCATCGCACCCTTGGAGTTGACATCATACAGCAAAATCGGCTTCCCGTGGCTCGGACATTCACTGAGCTTTACATTTCTGGGAATGACCGATTGAAAAACTTTTTCTTTAAAATGTTGGCGAATTTCTCCAGCCACCTGATGGCACAAATTATTTCGACTATCAAACATGGTGAGTAAAATCCCTTCATCTTCTATTTTTGGGTTTAGGCTTTTTTTGACAAGCGTTACAAGTTTTACCAACTGTGACAATCCCTCCATGGCATAAAATTCGCATTGCATGGGAACCAAATATGAACTGGAGGCCGTCAGCGCATTGATGGTTAAAAGCCCAAGGGAAGGGGGACAGTCTATTAAAATATAGTCATAACGTGAAGCCACTTCTTCAAATGCCAGCTTGAGTTTCGTCTCTCTGGCAATTTCTCCGACGAGCTCAATTTCAGCGCCGATTAAATCTTGATTAGAGGGCGCAATGTCAAGCCCCTCTAATTCCGTATGCACAATGACTTCGCTAAGTTTCTTTTCTCTGACCAGGACATGATAAATATTTTTTTCGCCAAGCGTGGCTTTGTCAATTCCAAGCCCACTGCCCGCATTTCCTTGTGGGTCCAAATCAATAAGAAGGGTCTTTTTTTCGGCTGCGACGAGAGAGGCTCCCAGATTAATTACGGTTGTCGTCTTTCCCACGCCACCTTTTTGATTCGTCACCGTAATCACTCGTGCCATAACATATTAAGTTGTAGCGAAGCTCTCTTTTCTTGTAAAGAAAAAACAACTCTTGTTATAAAAATATCGCCCAGACATTTCACGTTAAACTTGACGGTGAAACAAAAATAATTTACTGTGTGGCATGGCTCTTGACGATTTTGACAAAGGATTTTTAATCGGCCTGTTGGTTGGGGAGGGGCATTTCGGTGGCGATGGTAAACAAGCACAGATAACTCTTCGCATGCACATAAGACATGAAAAAACATTTCGATGGCTCCAGGGCAAATTTCCAAACTCTAAATTATATGGGCCATATTCTCATGGTGGAAGAGTTTATTATCAATGGATGGCTCGGGGTGTTTTATTAAAAGAGGAAATCTTACCA
>CAZDSE010000017.1:0-561 GCA_964507905.1 uncultured bacterium
CAGTGAGGTTGTATTTGACGCTCTGTCCAAAATTAAAAAACCTTTGGCCTTCGATTATCTTCTGACCTATGTTTCCAGACAGCGGGATAAATTCAATTTTACGCCCGAATGGTGGAATGTCATTCCAAAAACACATGCCTTGCGCGCCATGCTAAAACTGCACAATCTCTTAACAGAAGACGAATTAAGATCCCTATTTGTAAAACACAAATCTCTCTTACGGGCCAAAAGTACCGGATCGAATCGGTATTATTATAATGAAGAATCCATTGACAAATTCGCCCCTCAAACCGCGTGGTTCTTTTTGAATGTGCTGGAAAGCGCTGAGGATGTTGATACTCATACAGAAATCGTCACAGCGATGGCCAGAGACTGGCCATCTGAATGGCGACAAACCATAAATACGTGGCTCGAACAAAAGCCATTAACCACCATTGTTCGAGGCACACTCGATGGTCAAGGAAGATACATTGGCCGGTTGGGACAGTTTATGCTGAAAGATTCTTCTGGAAGAGACATCTCTCAAGTGGTTGCCGATCCCTCACGACATAATGACATCTA
>CAZDSE010000017.1:571-13122 GCA_964507905.1 uncultured bacterium
CACTGAAATTAAGATGAAGGAATACGACACTTCATGGTTCAAACCATGGAAGCATTCCTATACGTTGTTTTTGGAGTTTCAGGGATTTTTAATTTAGCCAACCACTGGTCCGTACATTCAATTTACCATTATCATCCACAGACATGTACAGTCTAACCACTGAAAATTTTCCACGACTTTGGTAATAAAATGCCTGATAGGAAACACGTCCATTTTCAACATCTTTGTCGGCTGTCGTTGTAACGGTACGCTCGCCACCATCAGCAGAATAGTTTACAGTTACATTTACTTCCCGAGTGACATCATCCAGGGTCACCTTCATGCGATCTCCAACAACATCTGAAAACTCATTTAGTTTTATATTGGATGACTGGTACACATCAGCATACACAGAGAAATTGATCAGCACACTCACCATTGAAAAGGTTAAAAATCCGATTATTTTTTTCATTTCAGACCTCCATTTCATATGGGATTCATTATCTCGAAATGTCTTTCATAGCAATTGATAAAAAAACACGGTTTTTTTACAATTATTATTTTTTGCTTAGGATTATCATCCTATTGTACAGTAATCACGACAGATGAAATACAAACTTAAAATCATATCCGGAGGCCAAACAGGAGTGGATCGAGCAGGTCTGGATGCGGCCATTGAGCTTGGGCTGCTATATGGAGGCATGATTCCCAAAGGACGCATGGCGGAAGATGGGATGGTTCCCTTAAAATATACCATGACAGAGAGCGATAATCCCACCTATGAACATCGCACAGAGCAAAATGTGTTAAACTCGGACGCCACACTCATTTTGAGCTATTTGCCAATGAATGGCGGAACACTGATGACCAAAGTGCATTGCGATAAACATCGCAAACCCTATATGGTTTTCAATCTAAAAAATCATCCAAAATCAGAAATATTGGACTGGTTACAAAAAATTAATCCAAAGATTTTAAATATCGCCGGCCCCCGCGAATCCAAAAATCCTGGCATTTATGAAATCAGTAAGAATATTTTGCTAAAACTATTCTGGAAATATCGAAGATAATCTTCTAAGGGCATTTAGAATTAATCTGAAAGTTTATCAATTTCTAAATCTCCGCTTCCAGTAAAAACAGAAATTAAAAATTTAGCCCCTTTATGATCTCCGATATAATTCTGAAACTTCCCACTTCCCGACTTAAAATCTGTTACGATCTTGGCATCCTTCGGTCCTGTAATTTTAATATCCCCACTGCCAGACTTGATATCAGCATATCCCTTCACAGGAATCTTCGACCAGATTAGATCCATGTTTCCGCTCCCGGTTTTGATATTGGCATCTCCTGTAAGTCCCTTCACGGTTGCATTCCCGCTACCTATTTTCAACGTAAAGCTGTCAGACCCATCTAATTCTCCTTTAAAATTGCCACTTCCAAGTTTGGTATCAATTTTTGCCACAACATTCTTGAGGTCAATGTCTCCAGATCCTGTAGATAAATCAAGAGACACTGTTCTTGGAACAGTTATATCGAAATCAACCTCACAATTACCCCCCCTTGAAAAAATACTTGATATAGAGATTTTTTTAGCGTTAATAAAAAGCTCATTTTCTCTTTGCTCAATTATCAGTTCACAATTTTTATCAAATTTCTTTTTTTCAGTTACGATCTTGAGTTTTTCTTCATTCGTTCCTACAATTTTGGCGTTTCCAGCACCATTTTTGTATATAAGAAATTTTATAGAATTTGAGTCAAACGTTTTGGTAACAACTTCTGGATTCGAAAATGCAACTATAGGGTAAAACAATATTAAAGTAGCAAATATTTTTTTAATAATCATAGTTCTCCCCATTATGATCCTGCGTACGATCTGAAAATAAATAGTTTAAGTAGTATGTGCGTTTGAAGCAAATGATTTCCAATTCTGTCAATCTGGAAAGATTATTTTACTGCTATCGACCAATGCACCGGACGGAATACGAAACCTTGAGGCCACTATTGGCACCACGGCCATTACTACTATTGAATACATAGGCGAAAAATGGGAAATTAGGATCAACCGTTGAAGACCAATACCAAGGATCCATATTGGGCAATACTTCACGAAAACCATTGTCGTCTCCTCTAAAAAATATATCTCTTTCTGGAAGTATCCCTCCTAAATTGGCACATGCTCTTGTAGCAGGGGAATTCACCACAATACAATCTTTGATTACCCCGTCATTTGTATACTCTCCGATGAGATCACTCCAAATATATCCTGTAGTGAGGTCTTTCCAAGCTTCACCAAATTTTTCTTTTTCCACCCGCTCATAAACAACACCTTTTGAGGTTTGACATTTAAATCCAACCGCCGCAGCTCTTAGATCTACTGATGGATGACCACAAAACTTCAATGTGTCTGAATCCTTTTCGGCTTTAACATTATTCATGGAAAGTATTCCAACACCAAGCAGCATTAAAAAAACATACATCCACTTTGACTTCATAATATATTCCCTCCTTCTTAAAATAAAAGAACGCAGAATTTGTAACACAGCAATTTCTAAATTCAAAGCACTCTTTTTTATCAAAAAACGAACAGTAGTTCTACAATAAGAAATCTAAAATCCTTCATTCTCCTCTCATGGCCAGTTCTTTTTTCTCTAACTCCAAAATATGATCTCTGATTTTGGCAGCGGCTTCAAATTCAAAATTCTTTGCGTGGGCGATCATTTGTTTTTTGAGTTGTTTGATTTTTTTGGAAATCGCATCTACGGATTCATATTCTGGCTCTGGTTCACGAAGTAAATCAACAGTTGCATAATCCAAATCATAGACCGCCGTTAGCCCTTGTTGGATTTCTTTTTTAATGCTCTCAGGAGTAATGTGATTTTTTTGATTATATTCCAATTGAATTTTTCTTCGCCTTTGGGTTTCGGACATGGCTTTTTTCATGGATTGGGTCACTTGGTCCGCATAGAAAATCACCCGACCCGAAATATTTCGTGCAGCCCTTCCACAGGTCTGAATAAGCGATGTTTCAGACCTTAAAAAACCTTCTTTATCAGCATCCAATATGGCCACCAATGACACCTCCGGCAAATCCAATCCTTCTCTTAAAAGATTAATTCCCACGAGCACATCATAGACTCCCATCCGCAGCTTACGAATCACTTCGACTCGCTCAAGGGTCACCACATCCGAATGAAGATATGCCACCTTGATCCCTTTATTTCGATAAAAATCTGTTAAATCCTCAGCCATTTTTTTGGTAAGCGTCACCACCAAAGCTCTTTCATTTTTTGTGATAATGGCTTTTATCTCTTGAAACAAATCTTCGATTTGACCCTTGGCAGATTTGACGGTCACCTCTGGATCCGCAAGCCCAGTGGGTCGAATGATTTGTTCAGTGATATTTCCTTTGGACTTTTGGAGCTCATAGGCACTTGGCGTGGCAGACACATAGATCACTTGATGGGTTAACGTTTCAAATTCTTCAAAGTTTAAAGGACGATTGTCCAAGGCGGATGGAAGTCTAAAGCCATGCTCCACCAGCGTTGTTTTTCTGGCTCGATCCCCACGATACATGCCCCCCAATTGGGGCACCGTCACATGACTTTCATCAATAAATAAAAGAAAATCTTTTGGATAATAGTCCAATAGAGTCGGGGGAGGCTCTCCTGGTTTTCTTCCGGTTAAATGCCTTGAATAATTCTCGATGCCATTACAATATCCCATTTCTTCCAGCATCTCTAAATCAAAATGAGTTCTCATTTTAATTCGGTCTGCTTCTAGAATTCTATTTTGCCCTCTCAACTCTTGAATTCTTTCTTTTAGCTCTTCACGAATGGCTTGAATCGCTCTTTCCAGGTGAGACTTCGATGTCACATAATGACTTCCTGGAAAAATACTTATTTTATCGATCGGGGTTAATTTTTCCCCTTTCAGAGAGTCAATCCAAAACAGTTTTTCAATCTCATCTCCAAAAAATTCAATCCGGATGGCTCTTTTTTCTTCATTGGTTGGGAACACATCGACAATATCTCCTCTGACACGAAACGTTCCCCGATGAAAATCAATGTCATTCCGCTGATATTGTATTTCCACCAATCGTTTTAAAAACTCAGTTCGATTCAATGTTTGATTCTTCTGAATGGGAATGACCATTTCCTCATATGTGGCCGGAGATCCAATCCCATATATACAAGAGACCGAGGCAACGATCAGTACATCTTTTCTAGAAAGCAGAGATTGCGTCGCCGCATGTCGCATTTTATCAATTTCATCATTAATGGCCGAATCTTTTTCAATGTAGGTATCTGTCTGGGGAATATAGGCTTCGGGTTGATAATAATCGTAATAACTGACAAAGTAATGAACAGCGTTCTCTGGAAACAGATCTTTAAATTCCATAAAAAGTTGGGCAGCCAACGCTTTGTTTGGGGCAATGACCAGTGCTGGACGTTGAACCGTTTGAATCACATGTGCCATGGTGAATGTCTTTCCACTGCCCGTCACTCCCAAAAGGACTTGTGACTTCTCATTTTTTTTAACTCCTTGTGATAAAAATTCAATGGCCTTGGGCTGATCTCCCTTTGGGACAAAGGAGCTTGTTATTTTAAATAACGACATTTACTTTTGAACTTTCCAGGTGGTTCCAGATGGAGAGTCTTCCAATTGAATATGATGATCCAGTAAATATTTTCTGATTTCATCCGATTTTTTAAAATCCTTTCTATTTCTGGCCTCAAGTCTTTCTGCAATACATTTTTCTATTTCTTTAACGGTTAAATCTTTCTTTTGTAAAAGCTTATGTTTCAGAGTTTCCAAAAATACATTGGGCTCTTCGCCGAAAAGACCCCATATGGAATGAACTGTTTTAAAGTGTTTTAAAAATTCAGTGAGCAGTTTTTGAGCCTTCGGACCATCGATATTTACAGAAGTCAGATATCGATTGACCACTCGAACGACATCAAAAATGAGCCCCAAGGCTTTGGTGGTGTTAAAATCATCATCCATGGCCTCTTCAAATTTCTTTATAAATTTTTGAATAACAGGTTCTAATTCTGGATCTAAATGATCTTTAACATTGGATGCCGTCGTCTCATCTTCCTTTGGAATTTCTTTCTTGAGACGGCTTTCTACCTGACTGAGGGTTGAATAAATCTTTTCAAGAGACAAAATACTTTCTCGAATCGTTTGATCCGAAAACTCGATTGTGGATCGATAGTGATTTGAAAGAAGAATAAACTTTAATACTTCAGCTGGATAATCTTTTAAAAAATCATGGGCGGTAATGATGTTCCCCAAAGATTTGGACATCTTTTCCTTCCCAAACGACAACATCTCATTATGCATCCAATATTTTACAAAGGGTTTACCGGTCACCGCCTCACTCTGAGCAATTTCATTCTCATGATGTGGAAAAATGAGATCTATTCCGCCTCCGTGAATGTCAAACGTCTCTCCCAAATATTGGGTCGACATCACCGAACATTCCATATGCCACCCCGGACGGCCCTTGCCCCAGGGGCTATCCCAATTGGGCTCTCCCGGTTTTGACGGCTTCCACAAAACAAAATCCATGGGATTTCTCTTATGCTGGGATATTTCAACTCTCGCACCTGCAATCAAATCATCTTTATTCTTTTTTGAGAGAACTCCATATTTTTGAATTTTGTCTATGGAGTACAACACCTCTCCATTGACGACATAGGCAAATTGTTTTTCGATTAACGTCTGGATCCATTCAATCATTCGTGGAATATGTTCTGTGGCTTTTGGAGACACCGTCGGGGCGTTCAGACCCAACGCCTGCATATCTTCTTCAAAAGCGTTCGTATATATTTGAGCGATGGATGATGCATCTTTTTTTTCTTCCTTGGATCTATTTATGATCTTATCATCGACATCGGTAATATTTCTCACATACGTGACTTCATATCCCTTGTATTTTAGGTATCGAACCACGACATCAAAAAATACCATCGGTCGGGCATTGCCCACATGGATATAGTTATACACCGTCGGTCCACACACATACATCGACACTTTTTTGTCTATGAGCGGCTTAAATTCTTCATTTTTTCGAGACAGCGTATTGTAAATGACAAGACTCATCGCAATTGAGATTGGGCAATCTGAATACGTTTCCTGCAAGATTCGACACCCAAAATGGGTACCACCACATTCATTTCTGGACCTTTCATTTGTCCAGTCAATGCCAAACGCTGAGTTAAAAACAAGGTTTTCTTATCCATCCCTTGTAACTTTGATTTTAAATCCGTTTGAATTTTTTGAAATCCATCCAAATCCAAATGATGGACATGTGATAAGATTTCATCAAGTGTGGTTAAAATATTTTTTGCATCGTCTTTATTTTTAACAAGAAAGCTTTTGGCCTCTTCAGATAAAATAAATTTTTCATCAAAGAAAATATATGAAAATTGAGCAATTTGATCCACGGTTTCCATGTTGCCACGCACTGCTTCTATGACTTTGGCCAACCACTCTGTTTTTTTTCCTTGAAGGACAACGCCTGACGACTCTAAAAAAGACAAAGACCTTTCAAGGATGGTTTCAACCGGCATCGATCGAATATACATGCCATTCATCCATTTTAATTTTTGTACGTCAAAAATGGCAGGACTCTTAATCATTCTTTCAATCGCAAACCCATCGATCAAATCTTTTTCTGACATAATTTCTCGCTCGTCTCCCGGATTCCAACCCAAAAGTGCAAGATAGTTTCTCAGAGCCTCTGGCAAGAACCCTTGGTTCCGATATTCCCCCACGCTCGTAGCCCCATGACGTTTTGAAAGCTTACTTCGGTCCGGCGCCAAAATAATGGACACATGCGCATATTGAGGGAGATCAAGTCCTATTGTTTGGGCCAAAAGAATTTGACGGGGTGTGTTTGAGATGTGTTCTTCGCCTCGAATGACATGGGAAATTTTCATTTCATAATCGTCCACAACCGCAGCGAAATTATACAAAGGCCATCCATTGCTTTTTGAAATCACAAAATCCCCCAATATCGACGGGTCCACGGAAATATCGCCCCGAATCAGATCGTGAAATTGGATTGGATCTTTTTCATCTATTCTAAATCGAACCACCGGCTCTCTACCTTGTCCCGAAAATTCTTTTTTTTCTTTGTCGGTCAGTTCACGACATTTTCCCATGTATCGTGGAGTTTTGTGCCGTTTCAGTAAATCCTGGCGCTCTGCTTCCAATTCTTCGGGAGAACAATAACAAAAATAAACCTTTCCCAAATCTTGCAATTTTTTTAAATATTTTTGATATAAATCCAACCGCTGCGATTGAAAATATGGACCAACTGAACCATTCTTTATGGGACCTTCATCCCAATCGATTCCCATCCATTTTAAATCTCGTATAATGGCTTCTTCATATTCTTTGGTGGATCTTTCCTGGTCGGTGTCTTCAATTCGAAGAACAAAAGTGCCTTGATAATGCCTGGAAAAAAGATAATTAAATAGCGCTGTTCTGGCTCCCCCGATATGCAAAAAACCGGTCGGACTCGGAGCCATCCGCACTCGAATGGGTTTATGGGTCTCAATCGCCATTTTTTTCTCTCAAACCAACGACAGCCATCGCCATAATTCCTTCTTTTCTTCCCACAAATCCCAATCCCTCCGCCGTCTTGGCCTTAATCCCAATTTGAGACATAGAGACTTTGCAAACTTTGGCCAAACACTGTTTCATTTCCGAAATATAAGGCATGAGCCTTGGCTCCTCTGCAATGATGGTACTATCGATATTTCTAATTTTATAGCCACTCCCCCCCACCTTGTCCACGACTTTCTCTAAAAGGACTAAGCTTGAAATGCCTTTATACTGGGGATCCGTGTCTGGGAAATGGGTTCCAATGTCTTCCAATCCCGCAGCTCCCAATAGGGCATCACATATCGCATGCGTTAACACATCTGCATCCGAATGACCTTTTAAGCCGTTCGAATACGGAATTTGTATCCCTCCCAATATGATCTTATTCCCAGCTGTAAATGCATGAATATCCATTCCTTGTCCAATTCGGGCTGTGCAATGGTCTTCAGAATTTATTATGCCCCCAATCGAATAATTAAACATTGACCGTTCTAAATCCTCAGGGAAAGTTACTTTAATATTTTTGATATCGCCCAATACAATAGACACCGGCTCCCCCAAAAGCTCGACTGCACTGGCATCATCGGTGACTGTTTTTCCTGTTTTTTTCAAATTTTCATACGCTCGTCTCAGTAGCCCATAAGAAAAAAGTTGCGGAGTTTGAACAGTGACCAATGGATCCCGATCTAAAGTCTCTTCTACTTGGTCATGACTTATTCGCTTAATGGTCTCACTAACTGGGAGGACAGGAATAACCGCATTCAGATCTCGCCTTTCCCAAATACGCTGAATGACTTCAGAGGATATGAACGGACGGACTCCATCATGTATAAAAATAGTGTCACACGGAATCTTGTGATTTTGAATCCAATCCATGGCAGATTGAACAGAATCTTGCCTTCTGTGACCACCTGCAATCACACTCTGTACTTTTTTAAAACGCTCCTGGGTACACTGCTCTTGAATCTTTAGAACATCGTCTTTGGGCACAACGAGAATGATCGAATCCACACAAGTGGCATCTTGAAAAGGATGAATGGCCATTTCCCAAAGGGGAACACCTTGATATTTCACATACTGTTTTTTTAGATGATGAGAAGAATTTTCTAAGAATCGTCTACTTTCTCCAGCGGCTACGATGACAGCAATTGTAGACATATCAATGGATAGGTGCAAATGTTATGGGGCAGTAGTTGTAGTAGTGGTAGCAGCGGCACCACCAAATATTTTTTTAATTTCCTTATCGACAATTTCTTCTGTTACTTTTCTGGCCAAAGATAACTCTTTCACCAACAAACATCGAGCGGTGTCTAGCATTTTTCTTTCCCCAAAAGACAGCTCTTTTTCGACCTTCAGTAAAAATAAATCGCGCAGCACGGCTGCGATTTCATATACGGAACCTGTTTTAATTTTTTCCATGTACTCTCTATAGCGACGATTCCATGTTTGATGATCCAGCTTTACCTTTCGTTTTCTCAAAATTTTAAAAATCTCAATCACCTTGCTTTTGGAAATGACTTCCCGAAGCCCAACAGATTCTACATTGTCCGTAGGAACCATAATGGTCATTTCATCTAAAATTTTCAGAATATAAAAAGATTGCTTTTTCCCTGATATTTCACGGGTTTCAATGGCCTTTATCACACCCACGCCATGGGCTGGATACACCGCATTATCACCCACTTTAAACAGTATTTTTTTCACTCTCATTGCCTCTTTCTTTGTGATTTGAATCTATTTATAACACAGTGCATCAAATTCGTCCACGTGTTTAATGATCCACTCAGAGGGGCTCTCTGTATCAAAAACAGCTTAAAATATATACACTAAATTTTGAAAAAATTCAATATGAGTTTTTCAAAGAAGATTGCAAAGAAGATCAACGAGCGAAATCAAGTCAGCCCTTTTTTTGACCCTTTGGTTCGTCCCGTCCCCATCTCCGTCTTCCGACCTTGGGATTGATGTGAATGCGATAGGTCCTTCGCCTGTTTGGCATGGTGAGACTCTTCCCGAGCCTTTGCTTCATTCTTTTTCAAATGCTTGTCATCTTTTTTTGCAGATTTCTGGGCTTTCTTTGCCTCTAATTCCTTTGCCTTTTCTTCTTCTGTGGTTGCACGTTTTGTGTAAATCAAGCGAGGCTCATTCTCTTTATCCGATGGAGGTAAAATCTCAATTAAACTCATCGACGCGCCATCTCCATGTCGATTGGACAATAAAAATGTGCGAATATATCCTCCCGAACGATCTTTAAATCGTGGGCCAACCACTTCAAATAGTTTTCGGAATACTTCTTTTTCATGTACAACTTGTCGAACCAAACGCTTGGCTGGCAAATCACCCTGTTTCGCCAGTTCAATGATGGGTTCAGCAAAACGCTTTAATTGCTTGGCTCGGGCAGCGGTTGTTTCAATGTGCTCATGCTTAACCAATGATGCCAACATATTGCGAAGCAGCGCTTGACGATGATACGTGGGTAGGCCAAGCTTTCCTTTTAAAACGTGATGCCGCATTAATTACCTTCTTTTTCCTTCTTTTCTTTTAATTTTTCCAACACCACTGGATCAGGAAAACTGTCCACTTTCATTCCCAAATGCAATCCCATCTGAGTTAGGATTTCCTTAATCTCATTTAATGATTTTCTGCCAAAGTTTTTGGTCTTTAACATTTCTGGCTCTGTCTTTTGAACCAGCTCCCCAATTAAATGAATATCTGCATTTTTTAAACAATTTGCGGATCTCACAGAAAGCTCAAGCTCATCGACGCTTTTATACAGATTTTCGTTCACCGAGTTATCAATCACTTGAGATTCTACGACCACTGGCTCTTCCGTTTCATCAAAGTTAATAAACACCTGCAGTTGGTCTTTTAATATTTTAGAACTGACCGCGACCGCATCCCGGGGTCCCACAGATCCATCCGTCCAAACTTCAAGGACCAAAGCATCGTAATCCGTCACTTGTCCAACACGCGCATTGGTTACATTATAATTGACCTTTCGTACGGGTGAAAAAAATGAATCTACCGCAATAGATCCGATTGGATCTTCGGCTGATTTATTTTCTTCTGCAGCCACATATCCTCTTCCTCGCTTCACAGTGACTTGAACATTAAATTTGGCCCCTTTGCCAAGTGTCGCAATATGCTGACTCGGATTTAAAATTTTAACAGATCCATCTGTGAGTATATCCTTGGCAGTTACCTCTCCAGGACCTGATTTTTCAATACGAAGAACTTTTGCATCACCAGAATCTAATTTAAAACGAATTTCTTTTAAATTGAGAATAATATTTGTGACATCCTCTACCACCTCTGGGATTGTAGAGAATTCATGGAGCACGCCTTCAAATCGCACCGAAGTAACCGCAGCACCCGATAACGATGAAAGCAAAATTCTTCTCAGAGAATTTCCGATCGTTGTCCCATAGCCTCGTTCCAATGGTCTTACTTCGAACTTGCCATAAGACAATGTTAATTCATTTTCATCTAGCTCAACCTTTTTTGGTTTAATCAGATCTCTCCATACTGGATACATGTTTATTACCCCCCTTTTAAAATAAGACTCAAATTATCTAGAATAATACTCCACAATCATATTTTCTTGAATGGGAACAGTCACATCCCCGCGTTTGGGTAATTGACGTACTGTCCCTCTGAAGTTTGCAGCATCTAATTCTAACCATTGTGGAACCTCTCGTCTCTTCACTGCCTCTAATGCTGCGGTAATCGGCAAAAGCCCTCTGCTTTTTTCATGAACTTGAACCACATCTCCTTGTTTCAAAGAATAGGATGGGATGTTGACACTCTTTCCATTCACCAAAAAATGCCCATGCGTCACCAATTGTCGTGCTTGAGTTCTTGAATTTGCCAATCCCAGTCTATAAACCACATCATCCATTCGTTTCTCGAGTGCCACCAAAAGTTGCTCACCAGTCACCCCGGTCTGTTTCAAAGCTTTGTCCACGTAGGTTCTAAATTGTTTTTCCAATAATCCATACAATCTTCTTACTTTTTGTTTTTCTCGAAGCTGAAGCGCATATTCAGAAAATTTAGTTCGTGCTTGTCCATGTTGTCCCGGAGGATACGCACGCCTTTCAAACGCACATTTCTCCGTATAACATCGATCTCCTTTTAAAAATAATTTCAAATTTTCTCGCCTGCAATTGCTGCAAGCCGATCCATGAAATACTCCCACTATACTCTCCTTCGCTTGGCTGGCCGACATCCATTATGAGGAATCGGCGTAATGTCTTTTATAAACGATATTCTGATTCCAGAAGATTGAAGTGCGCGAACTGCGGATTCCCGTCCACTCCCGGGTCCATTGACCAACACATTGACCGACTTTATTCCGGAACTATCTATGGCCCTCCTGGCCGCTTCTTCACCGGCAATTTGAGCTGCAAATGGGGTCCCCTTTTTGGACCCTCTAAATCCTTTTGAACCAGCAGTACACCAAGCCAAAACATTGCCTTGGGGATCGGTAATGGTAATGATGGTATTATTGAATGAGGCATTAATAAAGGCAATGCCATGCGGAACACTCTTTTTAATTTTTTTCTTTTTTGGTGTTGGCTTCTTGACTATCTTTTCTGTTTCTGTTTCTTTTTCTTGCGCCTGTGGTGTCTGATCTTCTGCCATAATTATCCCTTCATCGCCTTAATTGATTTCTTAACAGCCACTGTTCTTCTTGGACCTTTTCTGGTGCGTGCATTTGATCTGGTTCTTTGGCCTCTGGCTGGTAAATTTTTGCGATGCCGCAAACCACGATATGCACCCAAATCTACCAAGCGTTTTATATTCAAAGAAATTTCTCGTCTCAAATCCCCTTCAACTACATAATTTTTTTCAATGATGTCACGCAATCTCAGCACTTGATCTTCTGTCAATTTTTCTGTCCTGGTTTGAGGATCTACCTTGGCCTCTTTTAAAATTTTTCCAGTGGCGGACCGACCAATTCC
>CAZDSE010000018.1:0-6878 GCA_964507905.1 uncultured bacterium
CTCCCCCAACGTCACAATCGCTTCTGCAATAAACACTTTTGAAAGCGGTGTTTGAGAAGCAGCAAATGATGTCGCAACCGGTGGATGGGCGTGGATCACAACTTCTATATCGGACCTTAACTGATACGCCAAAACGTGAAGATCAATTTCAGAAAATACAGAATAATTTCCAGAAATCTTTTTTCCTGATAGATCGGTAGACACCAACATGTCTTCTGTCACATCCCCTTTGCTCTGGGCAGATGGGGTGACCCACAATTTGGAGCCCGCTTTTACAGAAATATTCCCATCATGGTTGGCCACAAAGCCTTTTTTATATAGCTTTTGACAAAATCGGATGATTTCTTTTTTTAGTTTTATGTCGGAAATCATGTCATTTCGTATCCTCCACATGAATTTATTTGTCAACGCACAAAACTTACGGTATGATGGCTTCGTCTTTAATCACAGCAGTACAATTTAATGCAGTTTTTTTCGTGTGGTACACCGAAAGGGGTTTGTTATGCGAAAAAGATCTGTTTTGGCTGTGTCTTTACTTCTTCTCTTATCCCTGGGCTTTAAACAATCACATTCTCCTCAACCGCTGGATGATTTACAAATTGTGAGCATCGAAGCCAGCACCAAAGAAGAACGGTCTGCGATTATATCTTTGGGGATTTCGATCGAAGAAATTTATCCAAATTATGTTGTTGGATTTGGACGTGATGAACAAATTCAAGAGCTTAAAAAAGGGAATTTTAAGTTCCTAGCCCGAACCATGCCTGCCTTTCTGTTGGATTTTCCTGAGAAGGACAGTGCATTTCATAATTTAACTGAACTCAATACGGAACTCACCGAATTGGCAGAAAAATATTCTAACATTGCAACACTCACTTCCATTGGAAAGAGTGTGGAAAAAAGAGATCTGTTCACAATGAAAATTTCTGGACCCAATTCAAAAGCGGGCGAAAAGTCAGGGATCATTTTCATGGGAACGCATCATGCGAGAGAACATTTAAGTACCGAGGTTCCCCTGTTCTTAATTAAACATCTTCTGGAAAATTACGGAAAAGATGCAAATGTCACCAAGTTGATCAACAATCGAGAAATCTGGATTATGCCTTTGGTCAATCCAGATGGTGCGGATTACGATATTAAAGATGGCTCCTACAAATGGTGGAGAAAGAATCGACAAAGCCAAGGATCCTCTGCTGCCTATGGAGTCGATTTGAATAGAAACTACGGATATCAATGGGGTGGAGAAGGTGCCGGTACAAGCCCCTCATCAGAAACATATCGAGGGCCCAAGGCTTTTTCAGAACCTGAAACTCAAGCTGTAAAGGCGTTTATCGAATCCCATCCCAATATCACGACGCTCTTAACCTATCATACCTTTAGTGAGCTGATTTTATACCCATGGGGATTCACATATGACGCCATTAAAGATGAACGCGCCATGAAGGTTCATGAAAAAATGGCCCAAGCCATGGCCAAAATGACTGGGTACACCCCTCAACAGTCCAGTGATCTTTACATTACATCTGGAGATACCACAGACTGGTCATTCGGTGAGTTTGGGATTATTTCATTTACATTTGAGCTGTATCCATCATCGATTTGGGAAGGTGGATTTTACCCAGGCGCAGAACATATTCAAAATGTTGTGAAAAATAATATCCCAGCGGCCTTATATCTGATCGAATATGCAGATAATCCCTATCGCGTACTTTCCACATTTACGCCTACAGATTATTTGACGATCAAACGTTTTGGAATGCCAAGACCATAATCTTTCAGGGGCCTGCGTTTGAGATTTCGGCCTGCAAACTTGCAGGCCGTGAAACCTGGCCCCTTTACATTTATAGCGTCCCATGTCATTTTGAAATCTATCTATGAAATACATCGTCACAAGTCTAGCAACCGGATTGGGTGCTGGACTCATGCCAAAAGCCCCGGGAACATGGGGATCTTTGCTTGGAATCGCCTTGGCCTATGGACTTTCATTTCTTCCACAGTCCATTGAGTTATTAACTCTGATTGCGTTTACCGTCTTATCCGTTTGGATTGCAGATATGGCAGAAAAGATATTTGATGAAGAAGACTGTTCCAAGATCGTCATTGATGAAATATGCGGGATGGCAGTGACCCTCGTTCTTTTTCCATTAAATCTAAAAACAATCCTGGTCGGCTTCTTTCTATTTCGCTTTTTTGATGTCGTAAAAATTCCTCCCGCCAGACAACTCGAAAATTTAGGTGGAGGATGGGGAATTGTTTTGGATGATATCGCCGCTGGAATTTATAGTGCCGCCATTCTTTCTTTAATCTTTTAGCGATTGCCGGATTGTCGGACGCCTGCCCAGAACCTAGACAGGTGACTTATCTATTGTTGCCATTATTTTAATCATATTTAATGGGTCTTGCTTCTTTTTTGCAAAAATATTGTGCATATTTTAATCTTTTTTATATTGGCACATTTATTGCTGTAGTCTAGGATGAACGTTTGGCGTTCAGGAGGTTATATGTATGAAACTTGAAGAAAAAATAGTTAAGCTCATGACTCGCCAAAAAAAGACTCTATCTCTGGCAGAATCATGCACGGGAGGGATGATTGGGGAACGATTAACCTCCATATCGGGAGCATCAAAAATTTTTGGATTTGGGGTTGTCAGTTATTCGGCCCTGGCGAAGCAAAAGTTATTAAAGGTTCCCCTTTCTATCATTAAAAAATATGGAGAAGTATCGGAACCCGTGGCTTGCGCAATGGCTGAAGGAATACAAAGAGTATCCGGGAGTGATCTTGCCATTGCAGTGACCGGAATTGCAGGCCCAGCCGGGGGGACAGCCAAAAAACCCGTGGGAACCGTTTGTTTATCATTGATTTCTAAAGATGGACGACATATAAAAAATAGAACTTTGTTTTTTAAGGGTCGTCGTCACAACATTAGAAAAAAAGCATCCACCACTGCGTTACAGTGGGTGCATAATTACTTAACCTTAACCACCTAAGAGGAGGTCACATGACACAAGTCACACCAGAAGTGAATAAAGAAAAACTAAAATCGATTGAGCTCGCCATTAGTTCCATTGAAAAACAATTTGGAAAAGGATCCATCATGAAATTGGGCATCGATGGAAAGCTTCATGATGATATCGCTGCCATTTCCACAGGATCGTTGGGATTGGACATTGCCATGGGTGTGGGTGGTTTTCCACGCGGACGTGTGATCGAAGTATTTGGTCCTGAGTCTTCCGGAAAAACAACACTCACCCTTCATGCCATTGCCGAGGCCCAAAAGGCAGGTGGAATTGCTGCGTTCATAGACGCAGAGCATGCGCTGGATGTCACCTATGCCCGAAAATTGGGAGTTCGGACTGATGATCTTTTAATTTCTCAGCCCGACACTGGAGAACAAGCGCTTGAAATTGCTGAAACCTTGGTTCGAAGTGGAGCCATTGATCTCATTGTCATTGACTCTGTGGCCGCTCTCACCCCCAAAGCTGAAATTGAAGGCGAAATGGGAGATTCCCATATGGGACTTCAAGCGAGACTCATGTCCCAAGCGTTGAGAAAACTCACAGGCAGCCTCAGTAAATCCAAAACAACACTCATTTTCATTAACCAACTTCGAATGAAAATTGGGGTCATGTTTGGAAATCCAGAAACCACAACTGGAGGAAATGCACTCAAGTTTTATGCAACGAGCCGTCTCGACATCAGAAGAATTGAAGCCATTAAAGAGGGCGAAACAGTAAAAGGGGCCAGAACCCGTGTTAAAGTCGTAAAGAACAAAGTAGCTCCTCCATTCAGACAAGTTGAATTTGATATCCTATATGGAACAGGAATTAATTATCTGGGAGAAGTTTTGGATTTGGGAGTGGATCATCTGGCTCTTGAAAAGTCTGGATCTTGGTATGTCTATGGCAATGAAAAGCTAGGCCAAGGACGCGATAAATCCATTGAATATTTAAAAGCCAATCCCAAGGTCGTAGAGGATATTAAAAAGAAAATTTACTTGGCAGTTGGCTTTACAAAAAAAGAACCCGTGACGGACAATAAGCCTGCTCCGGTACCAGCAAAGAAAAAATAATTCTGCATGCACCTGGATGAGATTCGAAATAAATTTCTATCCTATTTTGAAACCCATGGGCACACGCGAGTAGATTCTTCTTCTCTTGTGCCCAAGGGAGATCCCTCTCTTCTATTTACCAATGCAGGAATGGTCCAGTTTAAGGATTATTTTCTGGGAATAAAAACTCCTGAGTTTAAACGGGCAACGAGCTGCCAAACCTGTATCCGGGCTGGAGGCAAACACAATGATCTTGAAAATGTGGGAAGGACTGGACGTCATCATACATTTTTTGAGATGCTTGGAAACTTTTCTTTTGGAGATTATTTCAAAGATAAAGCCATTGAGTTCGCTTGGAACTTTCTAACCAAAGAACTTAAAATTCCTAAAAAAAATCTCTATGTCTCAGTTTATGAAAAAGACAAAGATGCCTATTCAATTTGGCATAAAAAAATAAAGATCGAACCCAGTCGTATTTATAAATTTGGCGAAAAAGATAATTTTTGGGCCATGTCCGATACAGGCCCATGTGGACCCTGCTCTGAAATCTATTACGACTTGGGCCCTTCTGTCGGATGCAAAAAGAAAACTTGTGATGTCGGCTGTGAGTGTGATCGCTACATTGAAATTTGGAATTTGGTTTTTATGGAATTTGATCGCTCCTCTGATGGAAAGCTGACCCCTCTTCCCAAACCCTCCATCGATACGGGCATGGGACTTGAACGAGTCGCTTCTGTTCTTCAGGGAGTTTATAGCAATTATGACACCGATCTTTTTAAACATTTAATTCACGATATAGAAAAGAAAGTATCTAAAAAATATGGGGAAAATCCAGATACCGATATTTCAATTCGCGTCATTGCAGACCATATTCGCGCATCGGTATTTCTGATTTCCGAAGGCGTACTTCCTTCAAATGAAGGCCGCGGGTATGTGTTACGCAGAATTATTCGACGAGCAGTTCGCCATGGAAAAAAATTGGGGCAACTTACACCATTCTTATATAAGTTGATACCACAGCTCGTCATTCTAATGTCCAAGGCTTATCCCCACCTCAAATCCCAACAACCCTTTACAGAAAAGGTACTCCAAGCCGAAGAAAGTCGCTTCTTACAAACATTGGATAATGGACTTAAAATTTTGGAAACCGAGCTCCACAAACTCAAAGATCAAAAGAAAAAAACTCTATCTGGAGAAACCATTTATAAACTTTATGATACGTTTGGATTTCCCCTGGATCTCATTCAAGTCATCGCCGATGAAAAAAATGTATCTCTGGACATTCACGGGGACACTCATGGATTTGAAAAATATATGAACGAGCAAAAAGAAAGAGCCAGGGCCAAGTGGGCAGGCTCTGGAGAGAGAAAAGAAAATCCAGTTTATCAAGCACTGTCTCAAAAAATTAAATGTGAATTCTTGGGATATCAAGCAACCAACACCCACAGCAAATTAAAGGCCATTATCCATGATGGAAAAAGTATTGAATCGCTTTCGGTAAAAGACAAACCCCTTTCAGTCGAACTTGTTTTTTCAGAAACTCCGTTTTACGGAGAATCCGGTGGACAAGTCGGTGATTCCGGAACCATTCAACATGATCATGCAACACTGGAAGTCACTGATAGCCAAAAGCCCGTCCCTCACTTTATCGTTCATTCCACAAAACTAAACAAGGGCACGATCAAAGTCGGAGAGACATTCGAACTCAGAGTCGATTCGAAAAGACGTTTGGATATTGCCTTAAATCACACGGCGACTCATATGCTCCATTACGCCCTTCGAGAACAATTGGGCGATCATATTAGACAAGCAGGATCGCTTGTGGCACCAGATCGATTGCGATTTGATTTTACACAGTTTCAACCTTTAACTCCCATGGAGCTTGAAAATTTAGAAAATTTTATGAATGAGCGAATTCGAGTCAATGATCCCGTCTCAGCCACTGAAATGTCATTTAAAGAAGCCATGGACATAGGTGCCATCGCTCTTTTTGGAGACAAATATGAAGACCGCGTAAGAGTGCTTCAGGTCGGGGACTATTCGACAGAACTGTGTGGAGGAACCCATCTCAAAGGTACTGGAGAAATCAGACTTTTTAAAATTATCTCTGAAACCGGAGTTTCTGCTGGGGTTAGAAGAATGGAAGCTCTCACAGGAGATGGCGCATTCAAATTTCTAAAAAACAGAGATGAAGAATTAAAACATATCGAAAGTGACCTTAAAATTACAAAAGATGCTCCTCAAAAAATAAAAACATTACTCCATCAATATAAGGATCTCGAGCGCCAATTAACCTCTACACAAGATAAATCCATTGAAGGACACACAAAAGATCTTCTTAGTCTGGTCCAAGAAAAAAATGGTGTGAGATTTTTGGCCACAACGGTGACTGCCCAAAATATTCCTTCTCTACGGACCTATTGTGACCAACTCCGAGACAAATTAAAATCTGGAATCATAGTCCTTGGATCTGAAATTGATGGCCGAGCAGTATTGATCGCAGCCGTCACAAAAGACTTGACCTCAAAGTACTCCGCTCACGATCTTATCCAAAAATTAAGTCCACTGGTGGGTGGCAAAGGTGGCGGAAAACCCGACCTCGCCCAAGGCGGCGGTCCGAATAATGGTGCACTAACGGATACGTTGAATCACGTTTCGGAATTGATCTAGGCGCATTCGATCCGAATGGCTTTTGAAATTTTTTTAGTGATTTCATCTTCCATTCGATTCTGCCTAATTCGGACCTTCTACAAATTCCATTTGGATTTGTTCTACACTTATAAAGTGATGATCAGACGTCAAAAGAGTTCCCCCCACTGACATACAGCAAGC